>JAEWWQ010000164.1 GCA_023458855.1 Bacillota bacterium | reverse complement strand
GTGCTAAAGTAGCTGAAGTGGATGCTGCTGCAGCTGGAATAGCCAGTGCAGTATTAATGCCGGAAATTCAACCGATTGTAAAAGCATCTTTGATGTTTGCATGGGCATACGCAGAAAGTATAGGTGATATGCGTATATTATTGGGAGGTGGAAAAGTTCCTTTGCTAAAAACATCTGAAGATTGGAATTTGCAATTTTCTAACTTAAAAGATTACAACAAGCATATAAAAAATGTCCGTGGAAGTGAGAAGGGTCTGACATATCGGGAATATCTGAGATTATTTTTATTGACTATGAATAAAGAGAATAAAACAGAGCGATTCATGGATGTTATTGAAATGGATCTTCGTAAAACGGCAGGAAACAAGATGTTCCAGTTAGATGGTTGCGCAGATAGTATTGTTGCTAATATAGAAAGTATCAGCAAATTTGGATACCGCTATGACATAAAAAGATTTTATTGTTACGAATAACGAAGTATCCCACAATATTAATAAAGGAGGGGTAAATAGTGATGTCCTTTTTTCAGAAAAGAAAATTAGAAACTATAAACAAAAATTTAAATCAAAAGATAGGATTTCTCCAGACATATCTAAACCACAAACACCACAAATTATTATTTAAAAAGCATATCGGTTCTGATAAAAGGATGTCTCTATTTATCTCTTCTAAAAAAGCAAGCATTACATTAGAAGCTTCTCTGATTTTTCCACTATTCTTATTTGCAATGATAAACTTATTATCTATGCTGGATATGATCAGAGTTTATAGTAATATTGAGATGGTTTTACATCAAACTGGAAAAGAAATGGCAATCTATGCATATGCATATGAAAAAATAGTGGATAATGACAGTGCGGTTTTAGATGTAGTTGAGTCGATTGGATATAGTAATACATATGTAAAAGAAAAAATAGTGAAAGGATTGGACAAGAATTATTTAGACAGATCTCCTGTCGTGCAGGGAAAAGAAGGGCTTTCATTATTACAATCAAAAATAATGAAAGACGATATAATTGACCTGGTAGTAGAGTACAAGGTAAAGCCGGTTATTGGTATGGCTGGATTAGGACAAATACCGTTTATTAACCGATGCCGCATGAGGGCATGGACAGGATATGATAATACAAAGGAAAGCAGCATAGGTGAGCGAGAAGATGATATTGTATACGTTGCAGAAAAGGGGACTGTATATCATACAAACCGTAACTGTACGCATCTCCTTCTTTCTGTAAAGAAAACTTCTTTACAGGAAGTTCCTGCATTACGAAATGAAAATGGTGGAAAGTATTACCCCTGTGAAATATGTGGCAATAAGGGCACAAGCAATATTATATATATAACAGAGCAGGGCGATAGGTATCACAAATCTTCTGCATGCAGTGGATTAAAAAGGACCGTTTACGCAATTTCGATTCATGAGATAGGGAGCAGGAAAAAGTGTCAAAGATGCAGCGAATCAGGGGTTTAAAGGATGATTATTAATATTATAATAGCTATATTATTAGGAATCGCTAGTTTTATGGATATGAAATATAGAAAGGTTTCTACACGATTACTAATGGCATTTGGAATTTTGGCAATACCAATCCTGGCAGAAAAGATTTATATGAATGGAATGATTGAAATCAGCAAAATGTTCATAGATATTTTACCAGGGCTAATACTTCTATTATTGGGAAAGGCTACAGGAGAAAGTATAGGATATGGTGATGGATACTTATTTATAATAGTTGGAATATATATTGGTTTTATTAGAACGGCAGGTGTTCTAATTACAGCACTTTTTTTGATTACAATTGTGTCCATATTTTTATTAATTACCCGAAAAGCAAATCGCGGTACAGAGCTTCCTTTTATACCGGTAGTGCTGATTTCATATTTTTTACAATGGATTTTATAAAAAATTTATATATTCAATAAATAAAAGGAGGAAATATAAAAATGAAACCAGGCGGAAAAAATTGGAGTAAAGGAAGTTTTACAATAGAAGCTTCTATTATTATGCCTATTATAATAATAATAACAGTGATGATAATATATGTGTCCTTTTTTTTATATAATCGATGTATTATCTCACAGAAATCGTATATTATTGCATTGAGGGGAAGCATGTATGAAGAGGGGTTTACGGATCCGGTACTTGATAATAGAGGCTTTATGGATAAAGAAAAGGAATCTCTATATAGGAATAAGTTAATTGCAATAAAAGGTTTTCATACAAAATATGATGTTCAGGATAAAAGTATTATGGTTGATACAGAAGCAAATGTAAGAGTCCCTTTTTCGTTATTATTAAAAAACCAGGGTCTTTATAATGGTTGGATAATAAAAGAACAAAAAAAAACAATTATTATAAAGGAAATTGATTTTATCAGAAATTGCAGGAAACTGGAAAAAATAGTTGCTTAAAAAAATAGAGTTAAGGAGAAAAATATTGCAAGTCAGTTATAAAAGGGAATTAAATCATAATTATTTAATGATAGAAGATGAAAAAGAAATTAATGCAGACGGATATGAAATGCAGATGATAACTCACAATTCTATAGCCAGCCTTTTAGTTATGAGTATAAAATATATAAATGCCAAAGTGGTATTATATTATGAAATTAGTTCAAAACAATCAATGCAAAAAATTTACGAAAACAAAGAATTAGGATATGAAGAGCTTAAAAAATTTCTTTTTCAGTTTCACAAAATGTTATTGACAGCAGAAGAGTATTTGATAAATAGTAACTACTTAATCATAGATCCGGAATATATTTATCTGAACATAGAAACAAATGAAATTTCTTTAATATATTGCCCTTGGCATGAAAAGAATTCCAAAGAAGCATTTCAAAAGCTGATAGAATACATACTAAACAGAGTAGATCATCAGGATGAAAAAGCAGTTCTTTTGGCATATAAGGTATATAAAGATACACGTAATAAAAATTTTACGATAGAAGAAATATTAGATTTTTCTGGAATAGAAAATAATGAAACGCTAAATCAAAGCAGAGGTAATGAATTTGAAGAAATAACAATTTTTTCAGAAGAAAGTTCTATAACTGGTGAGATAAAGGAAAGTGTAATAAATAAAAAGGAAGAAACAGTGTCTGAGACAGCTAATGAAGTCGAAGCAACTGATTTTATGAAAACTAAGGATAAAAAATATTACTTTATTACCAGTATTTTTTTAATTATCTTAGCCGGATTATTGTATCTGAAATATTCAGATTTATTGCCTGATAGTGTGTCTTATGATCAATTTCTTATTTTATTAGGTGCAGCGGTAATGATCATCACAGGAAGTATATTTAAAATTTGTTTAGATAGGAAAAGATATAAAATGAAACAAGAAGAAAAAAGTTCTATCGAATGGAAGGAGACAGAAGAATATGAAGTAGTATCTGTTAATAGTTCAGATACAAATAGAAAAGATAACTTTCATGAAATTTTTAAAAATATGGTTACCGAAGAAGTGAGCATGTATGGAGATACTGTCTTGTTAGGAAATGTTGGTGAGAATTTAGAAAAAAGAATTCTTCAGGCAATGATAAAGGGAAAAAATATGGTCTATCAGAT
The DNA here is from genome assembly GCA_023458855.1 of Bacillota bacterium. Classification (GTDB taxonomy): domain Bacteria; phylum Bacillota; class Clostridia; order Lachnospirales; family Lachnospiraceae; genus SZUA-378. The sequence goes on along the minus strand of JAEWWQ010000164.1, from coordinate 9,903 downwards.
AGATCATTTACCATTTACGGTAGGAAAGTTGGGAGGATGTGTAGATTTAGAACTAAAAGATGATTCTATCAGTCGTATGCATGCCAGGTTTTTTGAACAGGAGGGAAAGATGTATCTGGAAGATCTGAATTCTACAAATGGGACCTTTAAGAATGGAATGCGTTTAGACGCAAATGAGACAGTAAAAGTAGAAGTTGAAGACGAAATTTCTTTTGCAAAATTGACATTTGTCTATCATTGACACCTCTTAATAGAAATGATACCCTTACTATCATGATGCGGTTGTAGAAAGAGGTAATGTGAAGTGAAGCAACAAATGGATAGTTTTCTACAAAATCAAGGATATTATAGGATACCGACAAATTTATCTGAATTTACAATTTACTATCAGAATGAATCTAATTTTGTGAATGTAGTAAATCTTGTGGAAGACAGAGGAGACCTGCATTTGACAAAAGATCAGTTTATGCATGTAAAAGATTCTATTTATCAGTTGTTTAGTGCAAAGGGATATCAAAGTGTACATATACTATCTATCATTATAAGTACAAATATTGAAAAGGCAAAGCAAATAGCAGGTGAAGAAAGCTTCTGTTGGCTGATAGAACCAGAAGAAAGAAAACTTATTATTTATGAGTATCAGGTCGCGGATTTTTACGGTATGAGATCAAAAATAGAAGGCTGGTTATTACGAAGTTATAGTGCAGGGGAAGAAATTGAGGAAAATCAGAAGGAAATAAATGAAGAGAATAATAAGTTTTTATGCAATATCCTGATGGATTTAAAAAATAGATCTTATATTACAATCTGGATTACGTTCATAAATATCCTGGTGTTTCTTATCTGTACATTTACAGGAGATTTATTGTATAATATAGGAATGCTGAATCCTATAAAAGTGTTTCACCAAGGTGAGTTTTATCGAATTATATCATCTATGTTTTTACACGCAGATGTGAATCACTTATTTAGTAATATGGTGATCTTTTATTTCTTTGGAGATATCGTTGAGAAGTCAATAGGTCATATAAAGTATATCTGTCTTTATTTTATTGCGGGGATAGGCGGTGGATTGCTATCCATGGAGCATAGCAGTTATTTGGGAGTTTATGCAAATTCACTTGGAGCGAGCGGTGCTATTTTTGGTGTTATCGGCGCATTATTGTGGCTTGTAATTACTCATAAGGGCAGATTAGGGGATATTACTTTAGGCAAGATTTTATTTCTGATTATTTATTCTCTGTATAGTGGTTTTACAGCAACTAATATTGACAATGCTGCACATATTGGAGGTCTTATAGTGGGCTTCTTATTTACTCTAATAGTAAGGGGTGTGAGAAATGAAAATTAACATTTATTATGGAGGAAGAGGATTAATTGATGATCCAACTTTATATGTAATTAGTAAGATGCAGGAAGTATTGGAAGAGTTACATGTAACAGTGGAACGCTTTAACCTATATGAGATGAAGAATAAGATTACAACATTACCAAAGACATTGAAGGATGTGGATGGAATTATTCTGGCATCTACGGTTGAATGGTATGGGATTGGTGGTTTTATGACACAGTTTCTGGATGCCTGCTTTTTATATGGGGATAAAGAGAAGATTAGTAAAATCTACATGTGTCCTGTTGTAATGTCAACAACGTATGGGGAACGAGATGGTAAACTGACATTAGCTACTGCATGGGAGATTCTGGGCGGACTTCCCTGCAGCGGAATCTGCGGATATATTGCAGATACGGTGTCTCTTGAGATGAACGAGGGATACACAAGGATTATTGAAAAAAAGGCAGAAAATGTGTATCGTACTATCAATCAAAAGTTGCCAAGTTTTCCTGCAAGTAATCAGGCTGTAAAGCAAATGGTGTCTTTTACAAAGAATACAGATCTGACACCGCAGGAATCAGAACAATTATCTCAATATGCAGCAGATGATGAGTATGTACAGAAGCAGAGGGAAGATATCCAGGAATTGACTAATTACTTTAAGGATATGATAGGTAATAAGGAAACGAATTCCAAGGATAATGCTTTTATAAAAGATTTTGAGGAGCACTTTAAGCCACAGGCGGGATTTAGAGCGACTTATAAGATTACAATTTCGGAAAAGAAAAAATCTTTGATTTTACAGGTGAATAATGCAAATCTTACCTGTTCTTACGGAACAATTGATCATGCGGATGTAGAAATAGAAATGAGTCAGGCTACAATGAATGAAATTATATTTGCTCGAATGACATTTCAACGGGCCTTTATGGGTGGGAGTATGAAAATGAAGGGTGATTTCAAAATTCTCAGGACATTGGACCAAATATTTACTTTTATGGATACATCAAATTTTTAGTGTTTATTAATGAGGAATATAAAATATTTAATATATTGGAGGCTTTGTAATATGTGTAATGATAATTGTATTTTTTGTAAAATTGCAAATGGAGATATTCCTTCGAAAACGATCTATGAAGATGATGAATTCAGAGTAATTCTTGATCTTGCTCCGGCAACAAAGGGACATGCGTTAATTCTTCCGAAAGACCATTATGAAAATATATATGAATTGCCGGACGATGTTACGGGAAAAGTATTAAAACTTGCAAAAAAGATGGCAATTCAGATATCTGAAAAAATGGATTGCGGTGGATTCAATATAGTGCAAAACAATGGTAAAATTGCAGGTCAAACAGTATTTCATTTCCATATGCATCTGATTCCCCGTTATATTGATGATAACCAGCAAATCGGATGGAAAGACATAGAAGTTACACAAGAGGAGCTGGAAGATATTAAAAATAATATTCTTGGAAATGCGTGATAGTATTCAGTATACGTTTTTAATAGATAAGGACTGAAAAACACGAATCATTTTCCAGTCCTTATTTTCATTATTCTGTTTTATTAGCTGTTATATCTTCTATCAGATTTATAATTGTATGAATGGAGTTCAGCTGTCCGCTCTTACTCATCGTATCAATGTAGCTCTGTCTGGAACAAAATAGTTCCATTACCTTATCCGCTAACAAATTTTCTGTTAAGATGTTTTCATCAATAACCATACTAAAACCCTGTGATTCAAAGGAGTTTGCATTCAATATCTGATCTCCGCGGCTGCTGGTTGCAGGAAGCGGAATTAAAAGATTAGGTTTTTTCAGAGCAAGCAACTCACAGATGGCATTTGCTCCTGCTCTGGAGACGACAACATCTGCCATTGCAAATATGTCTTTCAAGTCAGATTTTATAAATTCAAATTGTTTATAACCCTTTATATTTAAAAGTTGCTCATCAATCTTATCGCGACCACATAGATGTACGATTTGGAAGTCTGGCAATAATTTTGGAAGAGCCTCTCGAACTATTCTATTCACCGAAGAAGCACCAAGGCTTCCCCCGACAACCATGATAACAGGTTTATTTGCTGTAAATCCGCAAAGATTTAAACCTGCAATTTTATTGCCTTTCGCAAGTTCTTCACGGATTGGAGAACCTGTAAGTACAGCTTTATCCTTTGGAAGGGTAGTGAGAGTTTCTGGAAAGTTGCAGCATACTTTAGATGCAACAGGGATACATAACTTGTTTGCAAGTCCCGGTGTCATATCGGACTCATGAATAATGCAGGGAATTCCCAGACTGGCAGCAGCGCGTACTACGGGTACGCTGACAAATCCCCCTTTTGAAAAAACCACATCGGGTGCAAGATTTTTAAGAATATGTTTGGCTTCTGTAAGGCCTTTTAGAATGCGGAACGGATCCGTGAAGTTTTTAATATCAAAATATCGTCTCCATTTTCCGGTGGAAATACCGTAATAGGGAACATCGAAATCTGCCATAATACGTTTTTCCATCCCGTCATAAGAACCAATGTAATGTACGTCATAATCCATTTTCTGCAGTGTTGGTAATAAAGCAATGTTAGGCGTAACATGTCCAGCTGTTCCACCGCCGGTAAGAACAATTCTTTTCATCGGTTTCCTCCCATAATTAACTATATTTTATTAAATTAATGAATAAAAATCAAATTACTGGTTATTCTCAAGGATAGTTTCAAGTGCATGTGCTAATTGGTCAGGACAGGAAGTTGATTTAAATCCACACTTTATGCCTTTTAACTTTTGAATAGCCTCTTCAATAGGCATATTTTGTACAAGGCGTGATATTCCTTGTAAATTACCGTTACATCCACCAGTGAAATTTACAGATTTAATAATATTATGGTCTGTTTCAATATCAATAGAACTTGAACAAACACCTTTAGGTTGGTATCTCATATTCATGATCTCCTTTCATTGTAACAAAGGGATTATAGCAGAAATAGTATAAGTTTTCCAGTCTTTATAGAAGACAATTACTTTATAGCTGGTAAGTGATAACCCATATTCTCTTAATGTGAGAAGAATGACGAAATATGTAAAACGATTTCAATGCCTGCTACCTTGAGATGCCACGAAGAATCTCTTATAATGTAACCTATCAGAAGTTGCCTGCAACGTCTGGTTTGTGAACGAAGTTAGCGCAGCAGAACTTAGAATGACTTCGTACTTATATAATTATGACAAGGTGAAACGGTAAGCCGTGTTCTCTTGTTTGTCAGAAAGGAGAGTAAAATGTTTATTACAGCTACTATTATAATGTTATTATTAAGCATATTGTTGCAAATTATGATTGGTGTGTTATACCAAAGAATTATTAATGAGACAGATAATATGCAAACAACAGAGAATAAGCTCCTAAAGCAGTGCAAGTTAAAATTTGCAAATTGTTACCAATTGAACATGGGAGTTACTAATATACCAATTTTTGTGGATAAATTTATAAATAAAATAAGTATTTGTGGATTAAAAATGTCTAACATGGGTCATTTGTCGGGGCAATTAATGCTTCTGTCAGTATTGCTCGGAGGTATGGGAGCTTGCAAAGGTATTATAGATGGGGAAACGCTGGGAGAGCTTCTTCCTTACTATATTATTAGTATTTTGGGTTTGTATGTATATTTTTCAATTACCTCCTTGATAGATATCCCAAATAAAAAAGTAATTCTTAAAACAAACCTGATTGATTATCTGGAAAATCACATGGTAAACAGATTGCGGGCAACAAAAGATGAAATCGCACAACAGAAGGAACTGGAAAAAGAGTTTCAACAGGAATTACAACAAAAACAGCAGAAATTAAAAAAGGAGAAGCCTGTATTTTTTACAAGATCTGAAGAAGAGGAGCTGGAAGAACTGTTAAAGGAATTTTTAACTTGATAAAAACAGGTAACTTTGCTACACTAAATTACTAGGGAATAAAACAAATTATAAAGCACGGTATTAAAAGGAGCGAAGCAAATGAGTCAGAAAGTTACATTTGATTATTCAAAAACAGCACCATTTATTAGTGAAAACGAAGTAGAATTAATGAAAAAATTAACTCTTGATGCAAAAGAACTGTTGGTATCTAAGTCAGGAGCAGGCAATGATTTTTTAGGATGGATTGATTTGCCGGTTGATTATGATAAAGAAGAGTTTGCCAGAATTAAAAAGGCGGCTGAGAAAATTAAAAATGATTCCGAAGTATTAATCGTTATCGGAATCGGCGGTTCTTATCTTGGAGCAAGAGCAGCAATCGAATTCTTAAGACACAGCTTTTACAATGTGGTATCTAAGGAAATCAGAAAAACACCGGAGATTTATTTTGTAGGTAATTCAATAAGTTCCACGTACCTTAAAAATCTATTAGATGTTGTAGGAGACAGGGATTTTTCAATTAATATGATTTCCAAATCAGGTACGACTACAGAACCGGCTATTGCATTTCGCGTTCTAAAAGAATTAGCAGAGAAGAAATATGGTAAAGCAGAAGCTGCTAAGAGAATCTACGCGACAACAGATAAAGCAAAAGGATCTTTAAAGGGCCTTGCTACAGAGGAAGGATACGAGACATTTGTAGTGCCTGACGATATTGGCGGACGTTTTTCAGTTCTTACAGCAGTTGGTCTTCTTCCAATCGCAGTAAGTGGTGCGGATATTGATAAATTAATGGAGGGTGCAGCATCAGGAAGAAAACGCGCTCTTGAAACACCATTTGAAGAAAATGATTCTTTAAAATATGCCGCTCTTAGAAATATCCTGTTAAGAAAAGGAAAAGTAATTGAAATTTTAGCTAATTATGAGCCGAGTGTTCACTATGTATCTGAATGGTGGAAACAATTATTTGGCGAAAGTGAAGGAAAAGATCAGAAAGGTATTTTCCCTGCAAGTGTGGATCTTACAACCGATTTACATTCAATGGGACAATTCATTCAGGATGGTTCCAGAACAATGTTTGAGACCGTTATTAATATTGAAACATCAAAAGAAGAAATTATAATCGGTGAAGAGCCGGTCGATCTTGACGGACTTAATTATTTAGCCGGAAAAACTGTCGATTTTGTAAATAAGAGTGCTATGAATGGCACTATTTTAGCTCATACAGACGGACAGGTACCGAATATGATAGTTAACGTTCCTGAGGTAAATGAATTTTATCTCGGCGAGTTATTTTATTTCTTTGAGTTTGCCTGCGGAGTAAGCGGATATCTGTTAGGTGTTAATCCATTTAACCAGCCGGGTGTAGAAAGCTATAAGAAAAATATGTTTGCATTACTTGGAAAACCTGGTTATGAGGAACAAAGAGAATTATTATTAAAGAGACTTTAATACAGAATAAATAAAAAATGCTGTGGAGGAAATGCCACAGCATTTTTTATGTTATGTTTATTGACAGAATATGGATATCATAGTATATTAAGTGTACTAAATCATCTAGTACACTTAATATACTAAAAGTAAATAAAAAACAAGTTAATAAGTAATAAGTTGTAAAGGCTTATTTGAAGCACTGTTAATATCAGAACAATAAACAAGGAAAGGAGAGAATATAATGATTCATATTGATTATCAGGATAAAAGACCAATATATGAACAAGTCATAGAAAAAATTCAGACATTGATTGTAAAAGGAGCATTTGAAAAGGATATGAAGTTGCCCTCGGTTAGGAATCTTGCAATTGAATTATCAATTAATCCCAATACAATACAAAGGGCATACGCGGAATTGGAAAACAATGGATTTATATATACTGTAAAAGGACGCGGCAATTTTGTGGCTTCTAAAGAGAATTATATGGATAGTGAGAGAGAAAATGTAATGGCACAGGTAGTAAAGGCTGTTAATCGGGCGAAGGAGTTGGGAATAGAAAAGAACAGAATTAACAGAGTGGTAGATACTTGTTTTGAGGAGGAGTTGAAATGATAGAAGTAAAGGGGCTTTCAAAGAAATATGAAGGAAATAAAGCTTTAAATGATATCACACTTTCTATACAGGAAGGGGTAGTATTTGGTCTGATTGGAACAAATGGAGCAGGTAAAAGCACTTTTCTTAGAACGCTGGCGGGAATTTTAAAGCCAGAAAGCGGTATGGTAAAGGTAGATAATCAAGAAGTATATGAAAATGAAGTAATCAAGAGAAATATCTTTTTTATTTCTGATGAGCAATACTTTTTTGCCAATGCAACTGTGGATGATATGAAGAACTTTTATGTAAAAATGTATCCGCTTTTTGATGAGATACGGTATACACAGCTTATGGGACAGTTTGGACTGGAAGGAAACCGGAAGATTAATACTTTTTCAAAAGGAATGAAAAAACAGGTTTCTGTAATTCTTGGAATCTGTGCAAACACGAAGTATATTTTATGTGATGAGACATTTGACGGATTAGATCCTGTTATGCGTCAGGCAGTGAAAAGTCTGTTTGTTATGGAGATAGAGAATCGTCAGCTGACACCAATTATTGCATCGCACAATTTGAGAGAGCTGGAAGATATCTGTGATTACATAGGAGTATTGCATAAAGGCGGAGTGCTGTTGTCCGAGGATTTGTGTGATCTGAAATTGAACATACATAAGATTCAATGTGTATTTAAAAATGACTTTGACCGTGAAGAATTTGTAAATGAAGTATCTATTACACAGACCGAAATAAGAGGTACGTTATATACATTTACAGTGCGGGGAGATCGGACAGAGTTAGAAAATGTGATGGCAACAAAAGATATGATATTTTCAGAAATTCTACCATTGTCATTAGAAGAAATCTTTATCAGTGAGGCGGAGGTGGTTGGATATGATATCAACAAACTTATTTATTAATCTACAAAAAGAAGATTTAAAGAAAAGATTATGGCTGATTGCTGTTGGATTTCTGGCACTGCTATTAATCAGACCAGTTTTTTTGCTTATGTCACTGGATAATATGAGAGTATACCAAGTTCCGACATATAAGGATATGATAGATTATCTTATGAATTTTTTTTCAGCAGCAAATATTGAGGAAATGGTAGTTGTTGCAGTATTTGCTTTTTTTCTCGGAACCAGCGGTTATATCTATTTATTTAGTAAGAAAAAGACAGATTTTTATCATGCGCTTCCTGTCAGGCGGGAAAAACTATTCATGGTTTTTTATATTGATGGATTGCTTATTTATCTGGGACTGTATATTATAAGCCAGGTCATTTGTATGATCATTGTGACAGCACAGGGATTTATGACAAGTGAAATTATGATGCAGATCTTAAATACTTTCTGTGTACAAAGCATTTATTTTTTGTTTTTTTATCACACGGTAATTCTTGCTGTTATGCTGACAGGAAATCTGTTGGTAGCGTTAGCAGGCAGTAGTGTCCTGATACTTTATATTCCAGTATTGGCACAAATAATGGAGGGATACTATTCGCAAAATTTCAGAAGTTACTATACTGCATCTTATAATACATTTCCGTGTGCAAAAATAGCAGGTATCTCAGCAATGGCATCCTATATGCGCTACTGTAATTTGATAGATAATAAACAATTAAAAAATGAAAAAGAAATGTTTTTACTTTTGCTGACTGCCTTAGGCATGAGTGCGCTATTATTAGCACTATCCATCTGGTTATATAAGAAACGTCCATCAGAGTCTGCAGAAAAAGCGATGGCATTTAAAAAGACAGAAGTGGTAATTCGCATTTTCATGGTAATCCCAACGGCTATGCTTGGAGGAATGCTATTTTATTCATTTGGAAATGAAGATTCCAAGGTCTGGTTTTGGTTTGGACTCATTTTTACAGGAATTTTAATGCATTGTGTGACAGAGGCCATTTACAACTTTGATTTTAAAGCTATTTGCAGACATAAACTGCAATTAGTACTTTGTCTGGCAGCAGCAAGCGCAGTAACATTATGTTTTAATCTGGATATATTTGGATATGATTCTTATATTCCTCCGGAATCAAAGGTAAAAAGTGCAGCGGTTGGTTTTTCTAATATTGATGGAGATATGAATGGTTCTTATATTGATATTATAAATGGAGAAATGGTAAATGATAATTCTATGACATCAGAAGGCTATCAATTAAGGCATATGAAGTTGTCAGATATTAAAACGGTGCAATCTTTGGCGAAAGCAGGTATTGAAGAAGCCGATAACAGTAATGAAATGAACTGGTCATATAACAATAATAATTATGTAACATATACAATAAAATATAATATGAAGTACGGAAAGGAAATATACCGTACCTATTCATGCCCGATAGATAAAGTATTGCCACAGATTGAGTCTATCTATAATAGTAAAGAATATAAAGCGGGAGCTTATCCTTTAACGGAAATTCTAAAAAGTAATATCGAGGTTAAAAAAATTGCAATTTATAATGCCTCAGATAACAAAGTGACGACAATGAACAGTGATAGTGCAACACATTTGTTAAAGATTTATTTGGAAGAATTATCGGAGTTAACAATATCTGATATACAGGAGGAATCCCCGATTTTAAGAATTGCTCCGGAAGTAGTAACGGAAGAATATACGTCAGAGTTATATGGCTACTATATATACCC
>JAEWWQ010000163.1 GCA_023458855.1 Bacillota bacterium | reverse complement strand
ATATAAAGATACGTTTCCATATGCAAAAATCAATAGTGTGCAATCCTATGTCTGGAAAACTATGGGAGGAAGCATAGCGCGGATCCGTACAGCAGCAATCATAGCAATCGTTATCGCAGTTGCGGTTTCGGTTTTCATAACCATTTTATTTATGAATATGATAATAGCCCATGATAGAAGCCAGATAGCAATTATGAAAGCAATAGGATTCCAATACCGGCATATACGAATGCAATACCTGACGAAGACAATAACAATTTTGGTAATGGGAATTGTATGCGGATGCCTGCTGGCAAATACCATTGGTATGAAACTTACAGCCATTTTTTTGTCAGAAATGGGAATTCAGAGATTCCGGTTCATTAGTCAGCCATGGCTTGTTTATGGTATCTACCCAACTGTGTTGCTTTTATTTGTGGTATTGGCAGCAACAGTTAGTATGAAGAAGATACAACTTATAAATATAATGGAAAATATACAGGAATAAAATGGGGGTAATATGAAAACTGTTATCAAAGCAGAAAATATCAATAAATCATATATAGAAGAAAGTGTAAGAAGAGATGTTTTAAAAGAGATATCTTTAGAGATTCAACGGGGAGAATTCGTAAGTGTCATGGGACCTTCCGGCTCTGGAAAATCAACGTTACTCTATTGTTTAAGTGGAATGGACCGAATCGATAGTGGAAGAATCCTGTTTCAACAGAAAGATATATCAGAGTATGGCACGAATCAACTGGCAGATATCAGAAGACTGGAAATGGGGTTCATTTTTCAACAGCCAAGTTTATTAAAAAATCTGAATATTTTAGATAATATTATAGTTTCTTCGCTGGTCACTCAAAAAAAGGAATTATATGAGGTCGTAGAAAAAGCAAGAAGGCTTATGAAAAAAACACAGATAGAAGATCTGGCAGATAGAGATATCCGTAAGGTGTCCGGTGGACAGTTACAGAGAGCGGGAATATGCCGGGCTTTAATGAATGAACCACAAATTTTGTTTGGAGACGAACCAACAGGCGCATTGAATTCAAAAGCAATGCGTGAAATTATGGAAATATTTCAACAATTACACGAAGAAGGTACTACTATTTTAATGGTAACACATGATGTAAAGGTTGCGGCATATAGTGAAAAAGTATTATTCATGACAGACGGAAGAATTGTTTCCGAACTTTATCTTGGAAAATGTGAAAGAAAAGAACTTTCACACTCCCTGATTTTGAATACCGCTGAAGCGGCAGATGGGAGCAAGTATGAGAGAAAAAGGATTCTAAACAGAATGGAGAAAATTACAGAAAAAATGAGAGCGTTATCTATTTAGCCAAAACGGCTATAGAAAGACCCTCAATTTGAAGGGAAAAGGAATGGAAACAAAAAAATCATTTCATAGATTTATGATCATTTGGCTTGGAGAATTCATCTCCAGCATCGGAAGTGGGCTGACAGACTTTGGGCTTGGCGTGTATGTATATCAAATAACGCATTCAGCAGCTAGTGTGGCATTGGTTACTATTTGTGCTTTTTTGCCAACCGTATTATTAGGTCCGATTGGAGGCGTATTGGCTGATCGGTTTGATAGGCGGGTCATGATGATTATAGGAGATTTTTTTTCAGTGTTTGGTTTAGTATATATCGTATTTGCAATGCACACAGGCAATATCGCATTGTGGCAGATTCTTATAGGTGTAGCAATTAGTTCTGTTTTTGTGTCGTTACTTGAACCGGCGTATAAAGCGACGATCACAGATCTGTTATCAGAAGAAGAATATGCCAAAGCAAGTGGAATGGTACAAATAGCAGGTTCTTCAAAATATTTAATTTCTCCGGTGATTGCAGGATTTTTGATTGCAAGAACCAATATAGAGACACTGTTAATGATTGATATATCAACTTTTTTTGTTACAGTGATTGCTGTATTAGCAGCAAGAAGCGGTATTCAGGTAGTAAAAAAAGTACATCATGAAGAACAGGGATTCTTTAAGGATATGAAAGAAGGATGGCAGATCATCTATCGTAATAAAGGTATATTGTGGTTGACAGCACTTACAACAATAGCAATCTATTTCATCGGATTCATACAGATTTTATTTACGCCGATGATATTAACGATAACAGATGCTGCAAATCTTGGTATTATGACAACAGTGAGTGCATCAGGTATGCTGGCAGGAAGTGTGATAATTGGAATTGCCAACCCAAAGAAACAGTTTGTAAGAATTATGTCTTTGGGTCTTTGTATGAATGGAATTGCACTTAGCCTGTTTGGTGTATCGACCAATCTTTATTTTATTGGAATCATGGGATTCTTGTTTTTCATGTCATTGCCATTTGTCAACACAAGTATTGATGTTATGATAAGAAAAAATATAGCGAATGAATATCAGGGCAGAATATGGGGACTTTTGGGACTGATATCCCAGATGGGATACATATTTGCGTATGTCAGTGCAGGGAATATGGCAGACTACATATTTGAGCCGCTCATGGCAGAAAATGGAGCGTTAGCGGATACCATAGGCCAGGTAATAGGCGTTGGACCGGGAAGAGGGATTGGCTTACTTGTAATCCTGTCAGGTATCTTTATGCTGGGGATTGGTCTATACCTGCCACATGTATCGTCGCTTCAAAGACTGGAAAGTGGAAGCAGGATAGAAGCCAGAGCCTGAATTCCCTGACTTATTTCCTTCATTGACAGATGCCCGTATCCAAGAATGATACAGTGTCTGAATTCCTGGGCATTGGGTGCATCAGATAGAAATGTGTAATCGGACAGCGCATATATTTTTATATTTTTTAATTTTATTTTTTGCAATAAGTCGTCATCAAAAATAATAGAATCGAACCGTACTAATATGTGAAGACCCGCAGCGTGTCCCAATACGGTAAAAGTGTTACCAAATTGTTCTTTCAGCGATTGAATAAGGTGGTAACGCTTTTTTGTATATAATTTTTTCATTTTCCAGATATGCTTTTCCAGATAGCCGGAGGTAATGAATTGAGATAATGTATATTGGGATAATATGTCGGTATGTACATCGGAGTATAATTTTATCTGTTTATAGTCCGCCAGAAGCTCGTCTGGAAGAATCATATAACCAAGTCGTAGTGCGGGTGCAAGAATCTTGCTAAAGGAACCAAGATAGATTACTTTTGATGGATTCAGTTCATATAAGGAATGAATAGGTTGTCCGGCATATCGAAATTCACTGTCATAATCATCTTCTATCAGGTAGCAGTTATTATAATTGGCATAAGAAACCAGATCCAGGCGCCTTTGGATAGATAGAATGCTGCCCAGTGGATATTGGTGGGAAGGTGTTGTGTATACAAAACGAACATTGGAATCATTCGGCAAAAGATCCGTCTGCAATCCTTTTTCATCGGCAGGAATTCTGTTTAAAGTATATCCTTCATTTGCAATCACACTTGTAAGACCTGGATGCGTAGGATCTTCTACGATAACTTTCGCGTTTGAAGTGAATAATTGTCTGGAAACAAGTGAAAGTCCCTGTGTGGAGC
>JAEWWQ010000162.1 GCA_023458855.1 Bacillota bacterium | reverse complement strand
TTCAGTCCTCTGCTCTACCGACTGAGCTATCTGGGCTTTTGCTTATCTCGTGTGTCTTAGCAACAATGTAGATTTTACGATAGTTTTGTATTGTTGTCAAGTATATTTGATCATTTTTATATTTGATTATTTTATCTTTTGTTTTTTATACTTTATGCTTCTATATCTCTGATCAGATTTACCATCTCAATTGCACTGACTGCACAATCATAGCCTTTATTTCCTGCTTTTGTTCCTGCACGTTCGATTGCCTGCTCTATGTTTTCTGTTGTTAAGACACCGAATAGTACAGGAATATCACTTTTAAGATATACCTGTGCGATTCCTTTTGATACCTCATTGCATACATAGTCGTAATGAGAGGTTGTCCCCCGAATAACTGCACCGAGGCAAAGAATGGCATCATATTTTCCGCTTTTTGCCATTTTAGATGCAATAAGAGGAATTTCAAATGCGCCAGGTACCCATGCGACATCAATATCCTCGCTCTCTACACCGTGTCTGATAAGAGCATCTTCTGCACCTCCCAGTAATTTTGAAGTGATGAATTCGTTGAATCTTGCCGCTACGATTCCCACTTTCATTTCCTCTGATACTAAATTTCCTTCATATATGTTCATGTCTGCTCCCTTCTGCCGCTTTAGCGGCATTCAAAATAATATAAATTAATACTGTACCATATGTTTCATTTTCTTCTGCTTGGTTTTTAGATAAAACAAGTCATAATTTGTTGCTTCCATCTGTATCGGTACTCTTTCCTTTATTGTGATACCATATTCTTCTAACCCATATATCTTATCCGGATTATTGGTAAGTAATCTTAGTTCTCTTGCACCCAGATCACGCAGGATCTGTGCTCCGATATAATACTCTCTCAGGTCTTCCTCAAAACCAAGTGCCAGATTTGCTTCTACCGTATCCAAGCCCTGGTCTTGCAATTCATAAGCACGCAGTTTATTCATTAATCCGATACCGCGTCCCTCCTGTCTCATATAAAGAAGTATGCCGCGTCCCTCTTTTTCAATCTGAGTCATGGAGGCAGCAAATTGTTCTCCGCAATCACATCTGAGAGAACCAAAAGCATCTCCGGTAAGGCATTCAGAATGCACACGACACAGCAGATTTTTACCATCTCCGATATCACCTTTTACTAATGCTACATGATGTTCTCCGTTCAGCTTATTCACATAGCCATATGCACGGAACTCTCCATATTTGGTTGGCATTCTTGTATTTGCCACACACTCCACTAAGTTGTCATGAATCTTACGGTATTCCTGCAGGTCATGAATGGTAATGAATTTTAAATTCCATTTCTTTGCTGATTCCATTAGTTCTGTCGAGCGCATCATGGTTCCGTCTTCACGCATCACTTCACAGCACAGACCGCATTCCTTAAGACCCGCAAGGCGCATCATATCTACGGTTGCCTCTGTATGGCCTGCACGCTCTAATACACCGTTTTTCTTTGCCAACAGCGGAAACATATGGCCAGGTCTTCTAAAATCCTCTGGTACTGCATCCTCAGATACACAGTGCATTGCTGTCATACTTCTTTCTTTTGCCGAGATTCCCGTTGTTGTTTTCACGTAATCAACGGATACTGTAAAAGCGGTTTCATGATTATCTGTATTTTTTGTCACCATCTGTGGAAGACCTAATTTATGAATATATGCTTCCCCCATTGGCATGCAGATAAGTCCCTTCGCATAGGTCGCCATAAAATTTACATTTTCCGTTGTGGCAAATTCTGCCGCACAAATAAAATCTCCCTCATTTTCTCTGTCCGTATCATCTGTGACCATAATAATCTCACCATTCCGAAGTGCTTCCAGCCCTTCTTCGATTGTGTTATATTCATTCATTTTTTACATCCTTTCACTACAAATTATTTTAAAAACCATACAATGTCAGAAATTCTTTTGTAATACCTCTTTTGGGTAATGCTTCACTTGACATCCCCATAAATTTTTCAATATATTTCGCCATAACATCATTTTCGATATTGACTATGTCTCCAACCTTCTTCCGTGACAAAATTGTTTTTTCTGCCGTATGTGGAATGACAGATACTGCAAAAGAATTGTCTGTAACCGCAGCGACCGTAAGACTGATGCCGTCTATGGCAATCGAACCCTTTTCCACAATATAGCGAAGCAGTGATTCTTCGGCTTTCAAGATATACCAGATGGCATTGTCATCACGTTGTATGTCCTCAATCACGGCCGTGCCGTCAATATGCCCGGCCACTAAATGTCCCCCAAATCTTCCATTCATCGCCATAGCTCTTTCCAGATTTACCGCACTGCCTTGCTTTAATGCACGAAAAGCAGTCCTGCGCAGTGTCTCATGCATAACATCTGCTTCAAAATAGTTTTTTGTAAAATCAGTGACTGTAAGGCATACGCCGTTTATTGCTATACTGTCTCCAACATGAATATCTGATAGAATCTTCACTGCTTCTATCTTAAGGATTGCTGAATGGATACCATGCTGAATCGCTTTTACATGCCCTATTTCTTCTATGATTCCCGTAAACATTTTTCCACCTCACTCTCTATTAGAATATCATCTCCAATTATCTGTATTTTCTTATTAATCAATTGATAGCAATCGGACGGATGTGTAATTCCTGCCCCGCCAATCGGTGTCTTTGCCTCAACACCTCCAAATAATTTCGGTGCTATATATGTCTGTACTTTATTCACAATGCCGTTTTCCAGGCACGACCAGTTCAAATTTGCGCCTCCTTCCAGTAAAATGCTGTCAATGTGTCTTTCTCCAAGTATTTTCATAAGTATGCTTATATTCACATGCCCTTTTTGCTTTGGAAGTACTATTACCTCACAACCTCTTTCTAAGTATTTTTCCTGATCTTTTTTATCCGTATTGCAGGTCGCTAAGATTGTCTGCACTTCATTTGCAGTCTGGACAATCTTAGCATGAAGCGGCATTCTGAGTGCCGTATCACAGATAATTCGTATGGGCGATTTTCTATTTGGAAGCCGGCAGGTAAATAATGGATCGTCCGCAAGTACTGTTCCAATTCCTGCCATAATAGCTGTATATCTGTGTCGGTCCTTCTGTACGTGCTCCCTTGCAGCCTCTCCGGTAATCCATTTGGATTCGCCTGTTCTGGTAGCAATCTTACCATCCATTGTCATTGCATATTTCATAACTACATAAGGCGTCTGAGTTGTAATATAGTGAAAAAATACTTCATTCAGCAAATCACATTCTTTTTTCAGTACCCCTTCTACTACTTCGATTCCATGTTCCCTAAGTATCCGTACTCCTTTTCCCGCCACAAGAGGATTCGGGTCAGCAGAACCAACTACCACTTTGCGGATTCCATGTTCTATAATTGCTTCTGTACATGGCGGCGTCCTTCCATAGTGACAACACGGCTCTAACGTAACATATAGAGTTGCTCCAATTGCGGATTCTGCACACTCAGCAAGCGCATTTCTTTCTGCATGAAGATCTCCGTATTTTCTATGATATCCCTGACCTATGATTTTATTATCCTTTACAATCACTGCTCCTACCATCGGATTCGGCGCCACATATCCACAGCCCAGTTTGGCTAATTCCAGGGCTTGCCGCATATAAAATGTGTCATCTGCTGTTACTTCTTGTTGTGTGCATTTTTCTCTTTCCATATTTCTGCTCCTCATCGCGTACGTTAAAAAACCTCGAATGTATTATCATTCGAGGTTTTGAATAGTATCTGCATATTCATGGAATCCATGCAAAATAATCCCACTAATTATTTTATAACAAAAACTCCGAAACGATTATTCATCATTTCGGAGCATCATTAAAAAACACGCATTATTTTGCAGATTTCTACTCTTCTTTTATCCAGACTATACTGTCGGCTTCGGAATCTCACCGAATCATGCCTTGCGGCTCGTGGGCTATACCACCGATAGGGAATTACACCCTGCCCCGAAGATAGTTCGTATTTAATTGTTTATTAGTATAACACATGTTAATTATTTGTCAATTTTTATTTAATACCGCAACCAGAAGTGACATTTTTGCTACTAATGATTTATATTATGTAGCTGAAGAAGATGATATTATATAGTTGTAAATCAAGTTGAAATTCATAAAATAAGGAGATCATAAAAAATGATTTTTTCAGACAAATTGCAGATTATTCGAAAATCTAAAGGTATGACACAAGAAAATCTGGCAGAAAAAATACAAGTATCACGTCAAGCTGTTGCAAAATGGGAAAGTGGAATGGCATATCCTGATATATTAAATCTGATTCAGCTAAGCGAGTTATTTCATATTACTGTTGATTATCTTGTTAAAGATAATGAATGCAGTAAATCGATGGAGTATGCCTATGATAATAATACGGACGAATTAATCGAATTTAGATTAGACGCTAATAAAAATACTTATGCAGGATATGCTAATCAGTGTAGTTCATCAAGACTTGAATCACACGATTATACTTATGAAAAAGGCGACTATATTTATTACGATTCATGGCTCGGTGGAGAAAAATTTTCAGGAGAAGAAGTTATTTGGAAAAAAGGAAAAGCAATCTATGCAATGAACTATTTTGGAAGAACAATCGACGAGCGATTTAGTGGTGACTTTTTAAAAGAGGCATTAAGAGCTGCAACAAAAGATTTGCCGTTTAGAGGTCCTGCATTTTATCAATCAGGTGAGTATATATACAAGACAAAAGTTCTTGGAGATATGGATTGGTTTCAAGGATATGAAGAAATTTTCTGCCAAAATATTAAGGTATTTGAATGCTATTATCATGGAGGAATGTTAATATAATAAACATCATAGAAAATATAATTCATGTAAATAATATTGGATTTTTAGGGTTTTCTGTGCGACACCTTGTTTTAGACAAAAATACTTGTTATAATGGCAAGTTTGATATCGACAAAATATAGATGATAGAAATTCTCTTCTGAGAAAATCATGCTAAAGGAGGGGATTGCATTGGTGACTTATTCTGAATTATTTCAATTCGTACTAGTACTTATAGCAATAGCAAGTCTTGTTTATAAGATTGCAAAAAAACAAACCGCCCTTCACATCCTCGAAAATGTAGCACATATATGCTAATGAGTCAATAATTTTGTGTACATATATTCTAAAGAGTTATTTTTATAAAGTCATATTGCTGATAATTAAGGATATGCCAGATATTATCAGCATCACCACAATTATTTTCTTCATGATTTTTTCATCTATAATCTTTGATAATCCCATACCAAGTAATAGACCAAGTAACATGAATGGAATCAGGTATAACGCATTCTTCACTGTGGACAATGTAATGATCCCCGTAAGTGCATATACTATAATACGAAATGTATTCTCAATCACAAAGACAATACACAGATTTCCTCTGAAAGAACTGCTATCCTGTGTTGTTCGGCCAACATATGCTGCAAGCAATGCTCCAATGCCAAATAACCCGCTTAATAAGCCTGATATCATTCCTATTACAGCTAATACGACAGGTGACGATTTCTTTTTTTCTTTCTGCCGTTCCCGAAAAAGCATCTCAAGTCCAATCAGCACAACAGCAAGTCCAAATATAACCTTTAATAATTGTGCATTCCCTGCTTTCAGAAAAAGTATACCAGGAAGACAGCCCACTATCACAAGCGCGGATAAAGGAAGCCATATTTTGTAAGACAGATTCTTACGTTCCTTCCATGCAATAATCACATTGGAAGGATATCCAGCCAGTACTTCCACCGGCGAAATATTAATGTTATTCCGCTGGAAACTTAAAATACTGGTAAATACTAATGTATTAGCAAACCCACACAATCCCTTTACAATATATGCAATTACAATCGCTGCTATCATATAGTTATCTGTCATTTAAATTATTCTCTCATGTATTTACCGCCGTCTTATCTTATAGCAGTTACATTTCCTTCTACTATTGATACATTTCCTTAATGATACCGATTTCTTTTTCATAACCATCTATGTCATTTGGTGTCTCCAGGTAAAATGGCAGTTCCCTTAATGCAGGATGATTTATGATTGCTCCTATTGCTGTAAGTGTAATCTCCCCATGTCCGATTTTCTCATGGCGGTCTTTATGACTTCCCAATGTATTCATGGAACCGTTCAAATGAATTGCTTTCAATCTGTTTAAACCGATTACGTGATCAAATTCCTCTATTACACCATCTAAATTATTGACAATATCATATCCGCCATCAAATACATGACAGGTATCCAGACACACGCCAAGCCTGTCATTTACTTCTACCCTATCTATAATAGTTTTGATTTCTTCGAACGTTTTTCCTATTTCTGTTCCTTTTCCTGCCATTGTCTCTAACAGGATCAATGTTTCCTGGGATGGATGAATCACTTCATCTAACAGGTCTGCAATGTATTGGATACCGACTTCTTCCCCTTGCTTTACATGACTCCCCGGATGGAAATTATACATGCTTCCCGGAATATGCGCTAATCTTGACAAATCATCTGCCATAACATCTCTTGCGAAGTTACGTAAACCTTCCTCCTTTGCACAAGCATTCAGGGTATATGGTGCATGTGCTAAAATTGTTTGTAATTTATTCTCTTTTGCAAAGGCAACATACGCTTCTATGTCTTCCATATTTAATACCTTTGCTGCTCCGCCCCGCGGATTACGGGTAAAAAACTGAAATGTGTTTGCCCCTATTCTTACCGCTTCTTTCCCCATTGCAAGAAATCCTTTTGATGATGATAAATGACATC
>JAEWWQ010000161.1 GCA_023458855.1 Bacillota bacterium | reverse complement strand
ATATAGCACTAAGTACTTTTTTCTTCATAAATATCTCTCCTCCTAATTAATATTTAGTTTTTACATTATTCATTATTTATTCATAAAATGAAAATGCATTATTAAAAAATAATATCACAATTTTGCCTGTTTTTCAACTAATTGCCAAAAAAGTCCTAATAATATTGATTTGAAATTCAAAGTACATTTTTAAAGCCACACACTGCTTCTGTCATTAATTTTTTAAAAATGGGAGCGGTCTCATTTGCGGCTTTCTGTACTTCTTCATGGGTCAATGGCTGCTTCGTCATTCCGGCAGCTAAATTGCATACACAGGAAACTCCGCATACTCTCATTCCCAGATGATGAGCCGCAATCGCTTCTACCACAGTACTCATTCCTACTGCATCTGCTCCAAGCGTTCGCAGCATCCGAATCTCTGCCGGTGATTCAAAAGAAGGACCAGTTAGTTGTGCATATACGCCCTCCTGTAATTCAATTCTGTTTTCTTTTGCTGCCTGCCTTACAATATCCTGAAGCGCCTGATCATATACATGGCTCATATCCGGAAATCTTGTTCCAAGTTCATCGATATTCTCTCCCAGTAATGGATTTGGGACAAAACAGGATATCTGATCCTGGATCAGCATCAGAGTACCGGCATGGAAATGGGCATTAATACCTCCTGATGCATTCGTTAAAAACAGTATTTTGGCTCCCATCATATACATTAGCCTTGTCGGTAATACAACATCGGAAATCGGATACCCTTCATAATAATGAATTCTTCCTTTCATGCAGACTACGGGTATTTCTCGTACATATCCGAAGATAAATTTACCTGCATGGCCTGGTACTGTTGACACTGGAAAATTCTCAATGTCACTATAATTCAATTCGGCTTCAATTCTGATATCATCCGCATAATCACCAAGACCGGATCCCAAAACAATTGCTACCTCCGGTACAAAATCGATTTTCGCTCTGACACTTTCCAGACAACCGCATAACTTCTGATATACTTTATTCATAGGTACGTACCTCCATTTATTGATTTTATAAAGAATATATTTTTATCATAAAACAAGAATACCGCAAATGCAAATAATACATTTACGGTATTCTCTGAAACGTGTTAACCAAACACTTATCAAAATCCGACAGAAAATTTATCGGATTTTCAGATACATTATATACAATGTCTCTGCAGTTGTCATTACTTTTTTATAAGTGTTCACACTTTGTTTATATTTTCGATTTTGTTCTATATTATAATGCAAACCATACCACCATTACTGTCATTCACTATCTTCTGCATGGTTTCCTGAAGTTTCATCTGACTTTCTTCCCCTATCATGGAAATTTTATTAGAGATTCCGTCATTTACCAATTGCTCCACTGTTTTTCCAAAAATATTGGTTTCCCAGATTCCTTTTTCTGCTGCATCTGCATCCGCTATATAATGGATTAAATCTTCTGCCTGTTCCTGCGTTCCTACAATTGGAGCAATTTCTGTTTCTATATTTGCGCGTATCATATGAATTGAAGGACTTTCCGCTTTAATCTTCACACCGTATTTATTTCCATGTCTGATTACTTCCGGCTTATCAAGCGTTATTTCCTCTCTGTTCGGAGTCACTACTCCATAGCCTTTACATCTGACAGATTCCACAGCGTTCAGTACTTTTTCATATTCTTTCTTCATTCTTGCAAGTTCCTGTAATATATGAATTAACTGATATTCACTTGTAATATTATCTCCGATTAATTCACTGAGCATTTCATAATAATACGAATCATCTACATCAAGATTGATTCTCACACTGCCATCTGCCATCTGAACCTGGTCAATTTTACTTCTTTTTATGTAATCACTTTCCAGTATAAAGGGCACCTCCAGCAAATCCCTCATTGTCTTAATATCAAGAATCTCATTTTTTATCTTTTCTACAATATCTGACTTCATTTTATGTGTGGTCGGAAGCATTTCCACCCATTTAGGCATATAAAACTCAATTGTTGATATTGGAAATTCATATAATACTTTTTCCAATATATTCTGGATATCTTCTTTTTTCAGTTGCTCACAATTTACTGTCATTGCCGGTACATGATATTTGTTCTGCAGATCTTTTGCTGTTTCCTGTGCCTCTTCACTATATGGCTTTGCGCTATTTACCAATACAATAAAAGGTTTCTGCAATCTCTTTAATTCCATAATTGCCTTTTCTTCCGGGTGTATATAGTTTTCTCTGGCAATATCCCCAAAACTGCCGTCTGTAGTAATGACGATTCCAATTGTGGAGTGGTCAGTAATTACCTTTTGTGTACCTATTTCTGCCGCCTGTGTGAACGGAATCTCTGTATCGAACCATGGTGTTTTTACCATGCGTTCCATATTATCTTCTGTATGTCCAGTGGCCCCTTCTACCATAAAACCTACACAGTCAACAAGGCGGAATTTTACATCAATATCGCCTTTTATCTTGACGGCTGCTGCTTCCTTCGGAATAAACTTAGGTTCTGTTGTGGTAATTGTTCTTCCGCCAGAAGACTGCGGCAGTTCATCCTGAGCTCTTGTCTTTTCATGTTCATCCAGCATGAATGGTAATACCATGATATCCATAAAACGTTTGATGAAAGTTGATTTTCCAGTTCTGACAGGGCCTACGATTCCAAGATAGATTTCTCCTCCGGTTCGACTCTTAATATCTTTGTATAGATTAAACTCCTTGCTCATTTCCATGTATGAAATACCCCCTAGCATTCTTTCTTCCTTACATCACAAATATTTAGCGCTGCGGACATAGCTAACTGTTTTTACAGTATATGCGCTTCTGTTTGTAAATTATTACTAAGGCTGCCATTTATTTTGCTGCTTTAAATTATACTTCCAAAATACGGCATCTGACGTTATAC
>JAEWWQ010000160.1 GCA_023458855.1 Bacillota bacterium | reverse complement strand
GCTTTAAGCTCTCTGTCTCCACCGCAGCATATAGCGTATTCTCCAAAGCACTTATTTCCATCAGTTCTTTATCAATCAGAAAAGAGATCTGCCGCAGATTTTTCTCAAAGATAATTTCCTTCGTACCTGCAATACAAATTCCGGTTTCCCCATCATATCCATAAACTGTGCCGAATACATTTACACTGGCCTTTTCCCCAGCTTCTAACTTTATTTCTACTTCTACAGCTGTGTTCTCCCTGCATGTAACTGGAAGTCCGACCTCTTTTCTGTTCGCAAAATACTCTCTTACAGGTCTTTGCACCAGTACCTCTTCTCCTTCTTTTGTTACGATCTCCAGCTCTCTTGGCAGTCCCATCATTCCTGTGTAGGAACAATTTTTATTATTCGTTCGCATCCAAGGTACTATAACTACCCGCTCTTCTATTCCGTAATACGTCTGTGCTGCATAAGGGAGAGTCGTCTTATAAGCAGACTTTATCTTGCTTAGATTTGTTATCTGTTTTCCGTCAAAATCACAGGTACAATAATAGCCATCTGCGCACCAGAATAGCCATCTGCCATCTTTTCCATCCGGCACCTTTCTAAGATCCGGACACTCCCAGCACTGATCCAGCGTAAATCTTTGCGTCATCTCCCAATGCTGCAGATCTTCTGAGTTGAAGATTGCATAGTCATATCCTGTTAAGTACAGTATCATGTAATATTTTTCGGATTCTTCATGCCAGTATACTTTCGGATCTCTGTTTTCATCTACGATATAATCTACCAGAACCTCTTCCCTTCTGATAAGCGTATTCCCACCATCCAGACTGTAGGCCAGCTTCTGGGTGAAGTTCTTACCGATAGACCAACTGTTCCTGCCCCCTGCACAGGTATAAAAAAATAGCGGCGTATCTTTCGGCAGATTTAGCAATCCCCTTTCATTCAGTACTGCGCAGCCTGAGTACACCGTTCCCTCCCTATCCGGATAAAGTACAGAATCCAACTGTGTCCAATGCAGCATATCCGTGCTTACCGCATGTCCCCAGCTCATATTCTCCCATACCGTATTAAAGGGATTATACTGAAAATATAAATGATATATTCCATCCTGATAATAAAGCCCGTTCGGATCGTTGGACCAGCCGTTCTTCACCGCAAAGTGTATACATGCATGTTCCTCCGTTTCCTTTGGTGGTTCCTCCGCCTGTATCACTGCACTCAGAAATGCTTCCGTCACTTCACCCTCTACTGTAATCACTTTTCCTGCATATTTTTCGATATTAATTTCTGCATAGTAATCTGTCTGGTAAACTGCATCTTCGACTGACGAATCTATAGGAATCTGAAAAACCCATGTCAGTTCTCCCTCAACAAAAATCTTTATCTCTTTTAAGTCCTTTTCTTTTGAAACAGGTATCCATAAATACTTATTATAGGCTATCAATGATTCTTTCATCTTTTTATCCTCACTCGTGTCTTTTTTAAGGTCATGGAACCGGATAAATCTGCTCAAGCTCCCATATCTTGGCTGAAAGGAGCGCCTCTTTGCATTCTGTAATCATAATATTCTGACTGGAGATATCCAGTATCGCTGCTATTGTGACATGAAATAAGCCATCCTCCGTGAATAATTCTACACTGCCGCTGTCTGCCCAGATATGAAGATGCAGTTCGTTCTCACTTACCGGAAGAAAAAAACTTCCGTTCGGACAGAGCAGCATTTGTTCCTTCCTGTCATAAACAAACAGCATGTTCCGCAGGGACAACGCGAATTTTCCATATTCTCCCATATATGCCTGCAATTCCAATTCAAAATATTCTCTGGCGTTTCTTTCCTGTAGTTTTACAGGTGCTTCTATATTTTTAAAAATCTGACAATTCTTTCTTATGCCTTCTACATTTTTACACGGAAAACTTTTTAACTTCATATTTCCTTCTACCGTTACTAATGATAGTTCCAGTGGTAAAGACATGCAGGAGGAAAAAGATGCTCCCTTAAAGTTCGTATGAATAAAAAACTGCTGATATACTTTATGATCCGGTACGCCATAAAAAGTCTGTGCCGCATAGTAACCAGAGGCATATCCGCCGGCAAAGCCTGCTCCGCTGCATAACACTTCTGATTCCGCCACAAAAGTACAATCTTCAAAATGCCCAATCTGATAATTTTCCGGTGCTGTCCATAATACCCATTTCATCTTTTCCAGATTTCCATCTACCGGCAACGAGAATAAATCCGGGCATTCTGCACTTTCCTGCACTTCAATACTCTGCCCTTTCTCCCATTTCAGAAGATTTTCTGAAAAAAATAACTGATAAGAATGTTCTGATAAAAAAAGAATCATGACCCATTTCTTTATTTCTTCATTCCAGACTACTTTGGGATCTCTGTTAAGCGGACAAATCTGCTCCAGAACAGGGTTCCCCTCATACTTACGAAAACTTTTTCCGCCATCTGTGCTATAGGCAATGCATTGTCTGGTATATTTTTTTTCACTTTCCCAAAAGAAATCATCAAAGTTTTCACGAAAATACCGGAGTGGCGGAAAGAGATAGCCCGTTGCCGTGTAAAACAAAAGAATAGGGGCATCTTCTCCTTCCTGCAGCCCTGATACGTTCTGTTCATCTACCACACCGCTTCCGGAAAAAATGCAGCCATCCTCTCTGTCACAGACAATTGCTGGTTCCAGTTCTTCCCAATGCAGACAGTCTTTGCTGATGCAATGGCCCCAGCTCGTATTTCCGGACGTTACACCATAAGGATTCCACTGATAGAACATATGATAATTGCCCTTGTAATATAGCAGTCCGTTCGGATCATTCATGAATCCCTGTGCCGCAGTATAGTGAATTTTAGGCCTTATCCTGTCAGAAGAGACAGCAATCTGCTTCTTTGTTTCTGTAAGAAGTGTTGCCGTATTCTGGATCAGCTTTATCAGTTCCGGATGCTCCAAGGATTCTGATTCATCAAAAAACTCAATTTCTACTTTTCTTCCGACAAATTCTTCCAGACAGAAATCCGCCATCATTTCAGCCTCTTTACTTATTCTAAGTGTAACTTCTTTATAAACCTTTTCCTCGATAAGAATCCGGACATTCACCATCTCAGCGGTTCTATTGACCGGAAAAAGAAGAAATGGCTTTTCCAGGTATTTGCTAATTAAGTATTTCATAGTTTTCCTTTTCTTCGTATCAAATAAAAATAAGTAACCATCAACATCAGCCATGCTCCGATCCATGCCGACACTTCTGCTGTTGCTATTCGGTAAAATCCCGAAAGACTACCGGCCAGCAGGACAACACTGACCCGCAGGGCAACTTCCACTCCTCCGGAAAGCATGGGCATTAAAGTCTGTCCCATTCCCTGACAGGTCGAACGAAAGACGAACAGAAATCCCAGTAAAATCATGCAGATTCCGGTAATCGGCAGATATTGCTTTGACATGGCAATGATACCCGGTTCCGACAGCATCAGACTTGCCAACTGTGTCGGAAAACCAGCAAGCAGTATAACGATCGGTATGTTTACCAGTACGGACAATAACGCGCCTTTTTTTACACCCTCACTTATCCTGTCATATTTTCCTGCCCCAAGATTTTGCCCTGTAAAGGTCAGCAGGGTCAGTCCCACAGCCTGCCCCGGCTGTTGACCCAGCCCTGTAATCTTACTGCACGCAGCATAAGCTGCAACATAATTGCTCCCCATCAGATTCACAAAATACTGCAATACCATGTTCCCTATTGCCGTGACTGAATTCATAAATGCTACCGGCAGACCGGTAAGGAGCAATTCCCGGATCATAGAAGGACGCACCTTCCAATTCTCACGTTCCATTTTTAATTCTGGAATTTTCACGATTCTTACAAGTGCAAACAGTATCGAACATACCTGTGCGATTACTGTTGCAATAGCAGCACCCGCCACACCGGTCTTAAATACCAACACAAAGAGCAGATCCAGTACAATATTTATCAGAGAGGACATTATCATCGCCTTCAACGGTGTTTTTCCGTCTCCTAATGCTCGCAGCAGATTCATGCAAAGATTATTTCCCATAGTGACGGTAATCCCTAATAGTATTATTCTGAAATACTTTAGCGAATTAGTAATAATATTCTCTGGTGTCTCCATATAGATAAAATATCTCTCTATAAACAACAAACTAACTATGGTAACCGTGATTCCCACAACCATACAAATGAGCAAGGACATTGCTGTCCTTCTTTTCAATAGCAGCATGTCACCCGCTCCAAATGCCTGGGACAATAAAATTCCAAAACCACCGGTCATTCCAATAATAAATCCAAGAATAAAAAATTGAATGGAATTGCAGGCACCTACTGCTGCCAGAGCCTTATCACCGATTCCTTTTCCAACAATAATTGTGTCCGCGACACTATACATCTGCTGGAAAATATTACCCAAAAACAGTGGGAAAAAGAATCTTACAATCATTATCATGGGATTCCCCAGTGTCATATCTGTCGTTAAATCCGGCTTTCTTTTCTCATTATGCCGTTTCCCGTATGCCATTTTTTCCTCCTACCGGCTGCTATCTGGTCGTACCACCTTCCACGAACGTTACCGGTAATATGATGTCTTTTATCTTTTTTTCTTTCTGGATCAATCTGATCAGGATATCCACACTGGCTTTCGCCATATCCTGAATCGGCTGTGCGATACTTGAAACAGGATAATCCCCTACATTCAGGATACGTAAGCCGTCATATCCGATTACTTGCACATCTTCCGGTATGCGGACTCCCATCTCTTTCAATTTCTTAACCACCATGACCGCATGGATATCAGAACTTGTAAAAATACCATCATACTCACAGTGACCATTCGTTACACTCTGCTCCAAAAATGTATAGATTTTGGCAATCTGCTGTTCATTCAGTGTTGTTTCATCTCCAAAATCCATTCTAAAAGCTTCCACACCGCTGTTTGCGCAGGTTTCCATAAATGCTTTTCCTCTCTTCAGGGTTTCTCCTTCCAGATTGGAACCATTACGAATGTAAATAACACGTTTGCAACCTGTCTCTATCAATTTTTCAGCCGCAAGACGTCCTCCCTGACTATTATCTGCCGATACACAGGAAATGGATTGTTTATAATGACGGTCAAAAGAAACAATCGGCATACCGGCTTCCTCCAGGTCTTTTCCGTTTTGGGAATAGCTCAGTACGATCATACCATCTACTTTGTTCTGCTTCGCTATCATTATGTATGCGGACTCTCTTTCTGCATTTCCATAAGTATTGCAGATAAGCAGTTTATATCCTATATCAGCTAAGGTCTGCTCAATATAATTTACAAGCAGTGCAAAAAATGGATTGATCAGATCCGGGACAATCATAGCAATCGTATAGGTCTGCTGCATTTTGAATCCTCTTGCATAGGTATTCACCTGATATCCCAGCCTTTTGATTGCCTCTTCTGTCTTTACTCTGTTATCTTCCTTTACAGAAAGATTATTAATCACTCTGGAAACTGTTCCAACCGACACACCGGCAGCGGCAGCAACATCTTTAATGGTTACCATAATTCTTTTCCCCCCGTAATTATCCTAACTATTCTTTTTAATCCAACAAACACTGCAAGGTGCCATTTTAACTTTGTTTCCTCTTACTTCAGGCTTTTCTCCATATAGATAGATAGAATCACCGTTCTCTATTCCAAAATCCGGACATTCCTGCTCCTGGTCAGATGGATTGCATAGCACTAAAATCTGTTCTTCCTTACTTTTTCGTTCATATACCAGTGGATAAGCATTTTCTTTTACATACAAAAACTGAATGTCCGCATCATTTTGTAATGCTTTATGTTTCTGCCTGATACGAATCAATTGCTTTATGGTATGATAAAGTGAATTCGGATCCTGCATCTGTGTAGCAGCATCAGGTCTGTTATCGTCCGGATCCATTGCCATATACAGCTTTGCGGCCGGGGCGCTTGAAAAACCATTGTTCGTGCTTTTATCCCACTGCATTGGTGTTC
>JAEWWQ010000159.1 GCA_023458855.1 Bacillota bacterium | reverse complement strand
GAATTAAAGTACCGGAAGTAACGGGCCTTTCAGAGGCAGAGGCAACTGCATCTTTGGAAAAAGAAGGATTTACGGTAAAGAAGGCAACAGGCACATCGACAGAAGTTGCAGTTGGAAATGTAATATCACAGTCGCCGGAAGCAGGAAATATTGTTGCAAGGGACAGCTCTGTTACCATAGTGATCAGTAAAGAAGCGCAGGTCGATACGGTTCAGGTGCCAGAGGTGAGAGGCATGTCGGCAGATGCAGCCAAAGCTGCCTTGGAAGCATCGGGACTGAAATGCGGGACTGTCACAGAGGTAGAGAATAGTGAGTATGAAGCCGGAACAGTATGCTATCAAAGCTATACCGCTGGTCAGGAGCAACCGGCAGATACGGTAGTGGATCTTAGAATCAGTCTGGGGGCTACGTATTCGTGCAATATCAGTGTTGCGGCACCGGCAGACTACCAGGGAGGAGATGCTACAGTTGTTTTATCAGCTGCAGATACAGGGGCTATCTTATTTAATACAACAACCTCGACATTTCCGGTTGCGATTAATATTAGTGGAATTAAGACAACAGATACCGGTATCGTTACAATTACGTATTCAGTTCCGGTAAACCCTCCGGAAACGGATGCCGATGGTGGTGTAGTATCGTCTAAAGTAGTAGCAAGTGAGCAGACAGTGCAATTCACAAAGGAATAAGCAGAATGCAGGGAAAAATAATAAAGGGCATAGCTGGATTTTACTATGTTCATGTACCGGAATTGGGAATTTATGAATGCAAAGCAAAAGGTATTTTTCGCAAAGACAATCAGAAACCATTGGTCGGCGATGATGTGGAACTTCAAATATTAGATACACAGGCTATGCTTGGTAATATTGAAATCATACTTCCCAGAAAAAATGAATTAATCAGACCTGCAGTTGCCAATATAGATCAGGCTATGGTAATATTTTCTATTACAAAGCCGGAACCAAGTCTTAATCTGCTGGATCGTTTTTTAATCATGATGGAAAAACAGCAAATACCATGTATGATTTGTTTTAATAAAGACGATATTGCGTCAGCTGATGAAAAAGAAGAACTTGTGAGAGCATACGGTTCGTGTGGAAGCATATTGCTTTTTGCCAGTGCAAAAGAAAAAAGAGGCATTGATGAAATTAAAAAATATTTAAAAGGGAAGACAACTACGGTGGCCGGTCCGAGCGGTGTCGGTAAATCATCAATTATTAATTGCGTTCAGATGGGAGTATGCATGGAAACTGGTGCAATCAGTGATAAAATTGACCGTGGAAAACATACGACAAGGCATTCACAGTTAATTGCAATTGAAGAGGATACCTATATTATGGATACTCCGGGTTTTAGTTCTCTCAGAATCGATGAAGTCGAAAAAAGTGAATTGTGTCGGTATTATCCGGAATTTATTCCATATGAGGCAAACTGTAAGTTTCAGGGCTGTGCTCATATTCATGAGCCGGTTTGTGGTATAAAAGAAGCTTTAACGGAAGGTAAGATCAGTCAGACCAGATATGATAACTATTGTATTCTATATGAAGAATTAAGCAATAAAAGGAGATATTAAAAATGATGATTTTGTCACCATCTATTTTAGCAGCAGATTTCCTGAATCTTGGAAAGGATATAAGGGACGTAGAAGAGGCCGGTGCGCAATTTATACATTTTGATGTTATGGATGGTGTGTTTGTTCCTTCTATTTCTTTCGGAATGCCAGTGCTGTCTGCAATCAGGAAGGTATCAGGATGCTTTTTGGATGTGCACTTGATGATTGTAGAGCCAGAAAAGTATATTGATGAATTTGCAGCATGCGGGGCAGATGGGATAACCATTCATATGGAGGCCACTAAGCATGTTGCAGAGAACTTGCAACATATGGAAGAACTTGGTATCAGACGTGGACTTGCAATTAGCCCTGATACAGAAGTGAGTGCACTGCTTCCCTATCTGTCAATGGTTGATATGATTCTGATCATGACAGTTTATCCGGGGCGGGGCGGACAAAAATTCATAGAATCCTGTGCAGACAAAGTACGTACAATTCGTAAGATTGTAGCAGAGAAGGGGTTACATATAGATATTGAGGTAGATGGAGGCATCAAGCAGGATAATGCACAAATGATTATGGATGCAGGTGCAAATGTAATAGTAGCTGGTTCTGCAGTATTTGATAAAGAATATACGAGAGAGAATACACTGGCTTTTTTGGAATTATTTCATAAATGGGAAATGCAGCAGACAAGATAGCTGGAATATGGAACAAAGAGGAGAAAAAATATGAAGTTAGGAATTGTAGGATTACCAAATGTAGGAAAGAGTACGCTGTTCAATTCATTGACAAAAGCAGGAGCAGAATCAGCGAACTATCCTTTCTGTACAATTGATCCTAATATTGGTATCGTAACGGTACCGGATGAGAGATTAAAGTTGTTAGGAGATATGTATCAATCAAAAAAAGTGACTCCTGCAGTGATAGAGTTTGTTGATATTGCAGGATTGGTAAAGGGCGCGTCCAAAGGAGAAGGACTTGGTAATCAATTCTTAAGTAATATTAGAGAAGTAGATGCAATTGTTCATGTCGTACGTTGCTTTGAGGATACTAACGTAGTGCATGTAGATGGTTCTGTTGATCCAATCAGAGATATTGAAACAATCAATCTTGAATTGATATTTTCCGATATTGAGATTCTGGACAGAAGAATTGCAAAAACAAGTAAAGGGGCCAGAATGGATAAGACACTGGCCAAAGAACTGAATTTACTGGAAAGAATGAAAACGCATCTGGAAGATGGAAAACTTGCAAGTTCATTTGTGGATAATGACGACGATGATGAGATCGTCTGGAGAAAATCGTATAATCTGTTAACTGATAAGCCGGTGATATTTGCAGCGAATGTTTCAGATGAAGATCTTGCGGATGATGGTACAGGAAATCAGTATGTTGGAGCAGTTAAGGAATTTGCAGCGTCTAATGGCAGTGAGGTTTTTGTTATTTGCGCACAGATTGAACAGGAAATTTCGGAACTGGATGATGACGAAAAGACGATGTTCTTAGAGGACCTGGGATTACAGGAATCAGGACTTGATAAATTAATCAAAGCAAGTTATCATCTTCTGGGGCTTATCAGTTATCTTACTGCAGGAGAAGATGAGACAAGGGCGTGGACAATTAAAGTAGGAACAAAGGCACCACAGGCAGCAGGAAAGATTCACACCGACTTCGAGCGCGGATTTATTAGAGCTGAAGTTGTAAATTATAAAGATTTATTAGAGCAAGGTTCCCTATCTGCAGCAAAAGAGAAAGGGCTTGTTGGATTAGAAGGAAAAGAATACGTTGTAAAGGACGGAGATGTTATTTTATTTCGTTTTAATGTATAGACAATAATAGTGTAAAGCAGAAGGAGTACAATTACATGAGTGAGACTATGGGAGTAAATGACATTGCGTTTCCGCATTTGGGCATTTATCTTGAAAATGTTCCTAAAATATTTTCGGTATTTGGATTTCAAGTGGCATTTTATGGTTTGATAATTGGAATCGGTATTTTATTAGGTGTATTAGTTGCAGCAAGAGAAGCAAAAATAACAGGGCAGGATCCTGATCTGTACTGGGATTTTTCCATTTATGCAATTATATGTTCCATTATTGGTGCCAGAATTTACTATGTAGTATTCTCATGGGATTCCTATAAAGATAATCTGCTTAGTATATTTAATACCAGGGGCGGAGGGTTGGCAATCTATGGTGCTGTTATAGCCGCTTTTATTACAATGGCAGTATATGCGAAACTTAAGAAACAGAATTTTTTCCAAATGGCAGATACAGGGGTCATTGGTCTGATTGTCGGACAGATCATTGGCAGATATGGTAATTTTATGAATCGTGAGGCATTTGGAGAATACACAGATAACTTACTGGCGATGCGCCTGCCAATTGAGGCGGTAAGAGCAAATGATATTTCTGAAAGTATTGCAGCCCATATTACGGACGGAACGAATTATATTCAGGTTCACCCGACCTTTCTGTATGAGAGTTTATGGAATGTCATGATTTTGATTGTGATTTTACTTTACCGTAAACATAAAAAATTTCAGGGAGAGACCTGTTTATTATATCTGGGCGGCTACGGGCTCGGAAGATTCTGGGTGGAGGGGCTGAGAACAGACCAATTATGGATTGGCGGAACTACAATTGCTGTTTCACAGGTACTCGCGATCTGCATGGTGATTTTTGCTGTTGCGGTTGATATATTTATAAGAATTCGTATAAAAAATAGAACGAAATAGAAATTGTTAAATATTAAGAGTTATGAGAATCATTCCTAATGGGATGAAACTCATAGCTTTTTTTTTATAAAAAAATTTATAAAAAATTCATATAGTACTTGTAAAATAGTGTGATTTGAGATAAAATTGATTCATAAGTGGTGAAAAGTGGTATAAAGTGGAGCAAAGTGGTAAGAAATTGGTTCCCGGCAGCTTTTCGTGGCAGACTGCTTAAGCGGGTGACTATTATGTTTATGGGAGAATACAATCATACAATTGATACAAAAGGCAGATTGATTATTCCATCAAAATTTCGGGAAATTCTGGGAGATGAATTTGTTGTGACGAAAGGTTTGGATGGATGTTTATTTGTGTATGATAACAAGGAATGGAATGTGTTCGAAGAAAAGTTAAAGTCCCTGCCACTTACGAATAAAGACGCGAGACAATTTGCGAGATTCTTTTTAGCAGGAGCAGCAAGTGTCGAGGTAGATAAACAAGGAAGAATTTTAGTACCTTCTGTATTAAGAGAATTTGCTGATATTGATAAGGAAGTTGTTTTGGTAGGCGTTGCGAGCAGAATTGAAATCTGGAGCAAAGCCAGATGGGAAGGAACAGCTGACTACGAAGATATGGATGAGATTGCAGAGCATATGGCAGATCTGGGTCTTGGAATCTAGATGTACAGATGGGAGTTATATAATATGAAATTTGATCATGTATCAGTTTTATTGGATGAGACAATAGAATCACTTAAGATAAATCCTGACGGTATTTATATAGATGGTACATTAGGCGGAGGCGGACATGCTTACCATGTGCTGGAGCGACTTGGTGATAAGGGACATCTATATGGAATTGATCAGGATGAAGCAGCAATACAGGCAGCCGGAGAACGGTTATCACAATTTCGGGAAAAAGTTACTATAATCAGGGATAATTATCGAAATACTAAAAATGCATTGCAGGCATATGGTATATCCGGCGTGGATGGTATTGTACTTGATCTTGGAGTGTCATCTTATCAGTTAGACACAATTGAGAGGGGATTTTCCTATAAATATGACACGGTATTGGATATGCGGATGGATAAGCGGCAGACTCTGACTGCTAAAGAGATTGTTAATGTGTACAGTGAAATGGATCTTTTTAAAATGATCAGGGACTATGGGGAAGACCAGTTTGCAAAAAATATCGCAAAACATATTGTAAGAGCAAGAGCAGAAAAGAGCATTGAGACGACAGGCGAATTAAATGAAATTATCAAAGCAGCAATACCTGCAAAAATGAGAGCGGGCGGCGGACATCCTTCAAAAAAAACATTTCAGGCAATTCGCATTGAATGCAATAAAGAATTAGAAGTGTTAAAGGATTCGTTGGACGAGCTGATCAGTCTGTTGAATCCGGGTGGAAGATTGTGTATCATTACGTTTCATTCATTAGAAGACAGAATTGTAAAGACAGCCTTCAGAAGAAATGAAAATCCCTGTATCTGCCCGCCGGATTTTCCGGTATGTGTTTGCGGAAAGGTATCGCAGGGGAAGGTAATAACAAGAAAACCAATTTTACCGCAAAAAGAAGAAATAACTATTAACAAACGGTCAAAAAGTGCTAAACTAAGAGTGTTTGAGAAAAAATAACAAACACAATAAGGCTTGCGTAAGAATGACAGAAAGGTAGTTGTGTATGGGGAGACAAAGTCAGGGAAGACAAAAAACAAATCAAAGAATAATTACACATGGAAACAGTACTTATATACAAGGCAATACTGTAAGAAAATTAAACGTACAGGAAACTGCTGAGGAATTGCCAAAGAAAAAGCTAAGTCATGCTGCAAGGAAGAACAGAGACAAAGCAGTCTATATGAACATGGGATATGTGGTGTTCTTATCGGTGGCTTTGGTAATGGCCGGAACAATTTTGATTGGATATATCAAACTACAATATGAAATTACAAGCAGCGTTAAGAATATCTCAAAATTAGAAAGCCAATTAAATAATATGAAGCTGGATAATGATGAGGAATATAATCGTGTACTGGCATCTGTAGATTTGGAAGAAATCAAAAAAATTGCAATGAATGAGTTAGGGATGAAATATGCAAACAAAGGACAAATCGTAGTTGTTGATGGTGAAGAAAGCGATTACGTAAGGCAATACACAGATCTTCCAAAGTCTAAGAAGTAGAGCGGAAGAGGAGA
This sequence comes from Bacillota bacterium, assembly GCA_023458855.1. Taxonomy (GTDB): domain Bacteria; phylum Bacillota; class Clostridia; order Lachnospirales; family Lachnospiraceae; genus SZUA-378. The sequence goes on along the minus strand of JAEWWQ010000159.1, from coordinate 2,803 downwards.
CAAGTATTTTGAGGAAAAACATTAGAAAAATTAATAAATTTACTTCTAAAATGCAGAAAAAGCTGGTAATACTATTTGTGTTAGTATTACTAGCTTTCGTAGGATTAAGCGTAAAATTAATTCTGATAAATAAAGAAAATGGGGAAACCTATAAGAAGCAGGTATTATCACAGCAGCAGTATGACAGTAAAACGATTCCCTATAAACGGGGAGATATTGTTGATGCCAAGGGAACACCGATTGCTATGAGTGAAAAGGTGTATAATCTTATTTTGGATTCCAAGCTGGTGGTAGAGAAGGAGACCTATATCGATCCAACCATACAGGCACTGGTAAAATACTTCAAACTGGATGAGACCCAATTGCGTTCTTATATTTCAGCTAATCCCGATTCCCAGTATTACGTATTAGCGAAACAATTAACATATGAAGAAATCAGTCCTTTTGTCGAACTGCAGAACGATACTGAGAAAAATTCAAATATTAAAGGTGTATGGTTCGAGGCAGAATATCGACGTGTTTATCCCTATAAGACATTGGCTTGCGATGTTATCGGATTTACAGGAAAGGATAATATCGGCACTTATGGACTGGAAGAATATTATAATGATATTCTTAATGGGACTAATGGAAGAGAATATGGGTATCTGAATGATGATTCCACATTAGAACGAACAACAAAAGCGGCTGTAGATGGAAATACAATTGTTACATCAATTGATGTAAACATACAGAGTATTGTAGAAGAAAAAATATTAGAATTCAATGAAGAACATCGGAATGAGGCAAGGGAAGGCGCCGGAAGTTCCAATACAGGTGTTATTATAATGGATCCTAATACCGGAGCAATCAAGGCAATGGCAAGCTATCCGGTATTTGACCTAAACGACCCCAAAAATCCGGATACTTTAAAAGCACAGTATACAGAAGAAGAAATCGGTGAAATGGAAGAAGAAAAGCAATATGAAGAGCTAAATGCAATATGGAAGAACTTTTGTATTTCCAATACCTACGAACCAGGCTCTACTACAAAGCCGTTTACGGTTGCGACGGGCATAGAAACAGGTGTATTAACAGGAAATGAGACATATTATTGCGGCGGTTCTCTGGAAGTCGGAGATCATATCATTCATTGTCACAATAGATTAGGAGACGGTATGCTTACAGTAAAGCAGGCAGTTGAAAAATCTTGTAATGTGGCATTGATGGATATGGGAATGGCAATTGGTACAGATACCTTTATGAAGTACCAGAAAATATTCAATTTTGGCTTAAAGACAAATATTGATCTGGCTGGTGAGGCAAGAACGGATACGGTTGTCTTTGATAAAGATAAAATGGTACCAACTGACTTGGCAATCTCCTCTTTTGGACAAGGCTATAATGTTACCATGATCCAGCAGATCGCAGCTTTTGCGTCTCTGATCAATGGCGGCTATTATTATCAGCCGCATGTAATAAGCAAAATAACAAGTCCGGATGGGGCAACGGTTCAGAATATTGAGCCCAGAGTTTTGAAGCAAACAATTTCCAATACTACTTCTGATATGATTGTTGATTATTGTAATGGTGTTGTTACGGAAGGTACGGGTACAACTGCAAGACCGGCAGGTTACACGATGGGTGGTAAGACTGGTACAGCTGAAAAATACCCGCGTGGTACCGGCAATTATGTTGTATCATTTATGGGTTATGTACCAGCTGACGATCCGCAGGTATTAATCTATGTCGTAATAGATGAGCCTAATGTAGAATTGCAGGATAATGCAAGATATGCGACGCTTCTTACAAAGTCGATTATGACAGAAGTGCTTCCGTATATGAATATATTCCAGACAGAAGAATTGACAGATGCTGAAATCAAGGAGCTGGCAGAGCAGGAAGCTGCTTCTGTTTCAGCAAACTCAATTTCGGAAAATGCAGTGTCTGATCAAAAGAATGACAAGAATACGGCAGGCAGTTCAAATACCAGGGAAGTGACGGGAGAGGATACTGGTGAGGAAGGGCTTGAGACAGTGGAAAAGGAAGAAGTCCAGATTGATAAAGAGACGGGATACGCAATTGATCCGGTAACCGGGGAATTTCTGGATCCGGAAACAGGAGCAGCAATCGACCCGACATCTTCATTAATTGAATAGCAAATTATGAATAACCTTATGAAAAAAGTAATAGATTGTAGTAATTACCTTTTATGAGGTTTGTGCATTGAAAAATAAGACCTTTCATCGGAAAAAAATATTTTCCCTGTTTATCTGCTGCTTTGTTTGTTTCCTTATATTAATGGGGAGGCTATGCTATCTTATGCTTGCCCGTTCTGAATATTATACACTTCAGGCAGAGGCATTGCACGAAAGGGAACGTGATATCAAGGCAGCACGAGGAAAAATAGTAGATGTGAATGGAACAGTACTTGCTACTAATAAAACTGTTTGTACGATTTCTGTTATTCATAGTCAATTGGAGCAGCCGGAAGCAGTCATCAAGATGCTTATGAAAGAATTGGATCTACAAGAAAGTACAGTGAGAAAGCGCGTGGAAAAGGTATCCGCGATTGAGAGGATAAAAAGTAATGTATCTAAGGAAGTAGGGGACAGAATACGAGCCTATGAATATGCGGGCGTAAAAGTAGATGAAGATTATAAGCGTTTTTATCCATATGAAACATTGGCATCAAAGGTATTAGGTTTTACGGGAGGTGACAACCAGGGTATTGTCGGGCTGGAAGTCAAATACGAGGAATATCTGAAGGGAATTAATGGAACTATACTTACCGTGACAGACGCAAAGGGAGTGGAAGTTGAAC
>JAEWWQ010000158.1 GCA_023458855.1 Bacillota bacterium | reverse complement strand
GGTCTGACCACTTATTTTTTAACAATATACTGCCTAATTATATTTTTGTCAATAATATTTTGATTTATTTTTTTAAATTATTTTATTGTTCTACTATTTCATACGAATCGTATTGTTTTCTTGCACATTTCCGAACTCAAATCCATAAATAAGGGGATCTTCTTCATCAAGTACCCACTGATTGAAGCCTGTCACATAAGCACTTCCAGTTATCCGCGGAATGATAGCTTTGTAACCAGAAATTTTTGTCTCCTCCACAGCCATGCCCTGAAATAGGGATCCAGTAATGCTTTCATAAACAAAAGGCTGTTTTAAACCTATTTCTCCTTTTGCATATAATGCAGCAAGTTTTGCACTTGTTCCTGTTCCACATGGTGATCTGTCTGCCTGACTTCCCCCAAAGATAACCACATTTTTTTTATTAGCAGATGGTTGCTCCGGGTTTCCATAGAATTCACACAGGTCAATGGTATGAATGTCAAGGTAAGGATGTTTTACTTTAATCTCGCTGTTTACTTTCTTTAAGAGCTGCATTCCCAGTGTAGTCAATTTTTCTACATTATCCATGTTCAATTTAAGATTTTTCTTTTCTGCGTCAATCAGCAAAAAGAAACTTCCGCCAAAAGCAATATCATAGGAAAATTCTCCGTATCCTGGTAATGTTGTATGCAGATTCTGCCGGTACAAAAAAGAGGGCACGTTCAAAAAACTGACTTCCGAAGCTTTTCCATTATCGACTTTTACTTTTGTCTTTATTATTCCTGACGGTGCATCCAGAATGACTTCCGTATATGGCTCAGAAACCTCTACCAATCCAGCTTCTACTGCAACGGTTGCCGTGCCTATACTTCCATGACCGCACATATTCAGATAACCGCCGCTGTCCATAAATATAACCCCTAGATCTGCTTCCTTATTCACCGGTTCCGTAATCAGTGCCCCAAACATATCTCTGTGCCCACGGGGCTCCAGCATGAGCGCTTTTCTATAATGATCAAAATGTTCTGCCAGATATTTTTTCTTTTCCATCATATTTTTTCCTATCACATCCGGAAACCCTCCAAGTATAATTCTTGTAGGTTCACCCATTGTATGAGACTCTACTGTCTGAAAGCTTTTTTCATATTTTTCTTTCCTGATCTGTAACTGTAATTTCATCATCATCCTCCCTATAACATTAAACAAGTAAAAACACTCTTTGCGAATTTCTCTCGTTATCGCGATATTCGTACTCGCATAAAACGTCAATGACGGCCGATACCTCCGGTATCCTGCCGTCATTGACGTTTTTTCATATTTAATTTAAGGATATCATATAGCACGATCTCCCACCAGTAAAGTCCCGATTAAGAATGAGTGACATTCTATTTTTTCATATCTCATATTGACAAGTAGTGGTTTCCGATGTATAAAAAGTAAAATAATAGGAGGGTTTGCCATGGATATCATAAAATATCGTCTTTTTTCCGACATTGCCAATACAAGGAACTTGACCAGAAGCGGTGAACGCCTTGGATACTCGCAATCTGGTGTCAGCCATATTCTGAAATCCCTGGAATATAACCTTGGATTTCCTCTGTTTATACGTACCAGATACGGAGTTGAACTTAAACATTGATATTAATCTTAAGGAAGGTGGTGCCGATGACATTATTCACTGGATTGATTCCAATATTGTTGATTTCGGATTTTTAAGTCTTCCCCACGCCAGTACCCTGGAATGGATTCCTCTTGGAAAAGATCCTCTGATGGTTATGCCATTATTTCTATGGTCATCCATCATCTCGGCTTCAGTATATTACCACGTCTGATTTTGACCGGATTTGAAAATCAGGTAACTGCTCTCCCCCTAAAACCTTTTTATTTCCGTGAACTTGGAATTGGCATGCGTTCTTACAAGAATTTATCGCCCGCCGCCAGAAAATTTGCGGATTTTTCAAAAGAAAATCTTTCCTATGGATTTTCTTTATAATCTATTAGCTCTTTTATAAAAATATACCACGCGACCACCAGCCGCAGATAGGAACTTTTATGAAAAAAGAACAAATATCAGAATCATTACAACTAGGAATTTTATTAGCGTTGGCAGGCGGCTTTATGGATGCTTATTCTTATGTATGCCGCGGTCATGTATTTGCCAATGCGCAGACCGGAAATATCTTATTGATGGGTGTTAATTTTTCAAAGGGTAATTGGCCGACAGCATTACGATATGCGTGTCCAGTGCTGGCATTTGTAGTAGGTATTGCAATTGCAGATGTCGCAAGGCTGAACTTAAAAGGAACGAAAATGCTGCATTGGAGACAACTTACAATACTTTTGGAGGCGATTGTACTTTTTTTTGTAAGCTTCCTTTCACAAAATGTAAATCTTCTGGCAAACAGTCTGACCTCTTTTGCCTGCGGAATTCAGGTAGAAACTTTCCGTAAGATCAATGGACATGGAATAGCGACTACTATGTGTATTGGCAATCTTCGTACGGCAACACAGTCTGTTTTAGAATATCACCATACCCAGAACAAGGAAGAAGCCAAAAAGGGAATCCTGTTTTACGGAATTATTCTTTTCTTTGTTTTGGGGGCAATACTTGGAAATTTCTGCGTTGAAATGTGGCAGGAAAGAGCCATTATTGGCTGTGACTTTTTTTTACTGGCAGGCTTTCTATTGATGTTTATAGATTATAAAAAGGAAAATATAAAGCAAAGACACCTCTCGGATTAATCTATCTTTAATCCAAGAGGTGTTTCTCATAGTTTACATCTTTGAACCGGTCTTGCTTCAATATAACCGCGATAACCCATCGGTGCTAACTGAAATCTCGGTCCCTTTTCCGGAGCCCATTGATAACCATATAGTTCTGGATTAAATTTGTCAATATGATCCCAGACTTCCCCGATTGCTTCGGAAAACTTCTCGTCTTCATATGGTTCTCCCTGAAATACCATCATACTGCAGGGTGGCAGCACAATTATATCATATCCTTCCGGAACTGCTTTATCATAATTTAACGGTACTTCCACCCCCTGCATGTACTCGGATGCATTTTCTCTCATATTTTGAGGCATCCACATGCCAATCGGTTCATAAAGAGCTTCTTTTACACTGCTTAAGACATCCCATACATCACATCCGACTTCCTCACAATATTGGAAATAATCTTTTGCTTTTTTTCCTCTTTTTATCAGACATTTTCTTTCTGGTCTTTCAATAATCTGCACAAAAACCGTTTTCATAACTTCAACCATCCTTTCCTTATTGACGGACACATAATGTAAAGCCCGGTAATTATCATATACCTTTTGAGGTATAAAAAGTTTAATCGGCGGTGTCTGCTTATGATACTTATATGGCGAAATCCCGAATTCCCTCGTAAATGCTCTGGTAAATCCCTCCTGGCTGTCAAAAACAAAATCAAGTGCGACGTCTATCACTTTTATATTTTCATCTCTTATTACAAGAGCAGCTTTCGTCAGTCTCCTTAAGCGAATATATTCATAAGGACTTTTTCCAGTAGTTTCCTTAAACATATGTCCCACATGCCACGGTGAATATCCCGAAAAATCAGCCAGTTCTTTTAATGAAATGGGGGTTTGCAGATTTTTTTCAATATATTCCTGAAGCATTTGAACAACATGCAGTGAATTGGTTTTATCCATACTTGCACCTCCGATACCAAAAGATTACCATACTGGGGGCATGAAAATCTTGACCGATTCTGCTGTTTCACACACCTCTTTTTCAGATCTTATCATTTTGTGATCCAAAATGCAAAGCCACAGCGTAGCAGGGCTTTCCAACTTGTTTATCCATACGAAATTATCTTTTTGTCAAATAGATAAAAAAACGCTATTGCAACTTTTCTTTAATCAAGGTAAATTATAATTGTGCGTTTTTACGGTCGAATTCACTTCTATATCTGCCTATAAATGCATAAAAGTATTTATTCATTGAAACAAAAATAACGTTAAGGGAAGGTTTTTAAATGTTTGAAAAAATTAATTATTTTATTTCATGGTTTGATGGTATCGTATGGGGGCTTCCTCTGATTACCCTGATTCTGGCTGTCGGTATTTATCTCACAATAAGGTTGGGACTTCTGCAGCTTATTCATCTTCCAAAAGCGCTTCGCTTTATGGCAAAGAACGAAGAAGGCGGGGCTGGTGAAGTAACAAG
>JAEWWQ010000157.1 GCA_023458855.1 Bacillota bacterium | reverse complement strand
GGATCTCCCAACGGAGCCACTTTTCTTACAAAGACATCTGTTCCTTTTGTAATCCCCATATCCATGATTCGTCTCTTAATCGCACCTGTTCCATTTAATCTGGTGACCGTAACCTGAACTCCGCATTTGATTTCCTTCAGTGTCTTCATCTCAATTCTCTCCTGTTTTCTTTTTTCAGACAATAATCTTATTTGCCATATCTTTGTTAATGGCTACTCTGGATTCTTTGATATTCACAATCATATTGCCACCAATTTCTGATATGACAGTTACGCAGCCACCCACTACAAATCCGAGATTCTCCAAAAATTTTCTTGTTTCTTCTTTACCCCCGATTTTTTTAATTTCATTAGTTTCTCCTGTGTTAACCATTGTTAAAGGCATTCTGCTCATCTTCTTTCTTTTTGGATTTGTTTATAAATGATAATGACTTTCATTTACTTTTCACGGTTAGTATATCCTAACTAATTATTATTGTCAATAACTTTTTTGATAATAATAATTAGTTATCATTTTTAAGGTATGATAATTGCATGCTGCCGCACACTATAGATACCTCTTGGCGTTATTCTGATTTCCGGTATTACAGGAAGCGCCATAAAAGAAAGTGTAATAAAAGGATCCATATTTTCAGATATACCCATCGCATGTGCCTTTTTTATCATATCAGAAAGTACTTTTTCCACATATTCATATCCGCGGTCTGATAGTAATCCCATAATTGGCAGTTCCAATGTGCCAACAACTTTTCCACGCTCCACGAGCGTATAACCACCTTGTGAGCGGACAAGTTCCCTTACTGCTATTTCCATATCGACATCATTGTCCCCTATCACAATTATATTGTGAGAATCATGAGATACACTGGAGGCAATAGCACCATTGCGGATTCCAAAGCCAGTTACAACACCAACACCTATTTTTCCGGTTTTATGATGTCTTTCAATCACCACAATCTTTTTATAGGTATCATCCGCTGTAAAAAACTCATTTCCCGGTAGTTTTACTCTGTGCTCTTTTGTCATGATCTGTCCTTCTATCATCTGAATGACCGGAAATGGTTCTTCGGGAATTTTTAAATTAAAATCTGCCTTGTTAAAATCGCGGATATGAACTGTATTTTTCAATGTAGCCGGACATGGCTTTCTCTTCATCTTATCTTCTGTAATTAAGATACCTTTATGATAAACTTCTTTTATTACAAAATCTTCCAGATTCTGACATACTAGAAGATCAGCCTGATATCCGGGCGCAATTGCCCCTTTATTTGTAAGTCCATAGCACTGTGCTGCCTGAATTGTTGCCATCTTTATGGCCTTTATTGGTGGTATCCCGATCTTCACTGCTTTCTTAACGTTATAATTAATATGTCCATCCTTCTTGATTTCTTCGATATGCTTATCATCTGTGCAGAAACAGAATCCCGCCGTATCCGCACCTGCATGCACGATTCCGCTTACAATTGCTTCCAGATTCTTTGCGGCACTGCCCTCCCGGATAAGCACTGTCATTCCCCGTCTTCTTTCCTGCATCGCATAGGAAAAGTCAACACATTCATGGTCTGTTGAGATACCTGCCAATGCATACGCATTCAAATCAGCCTCATTTAAGAAAGGGGCATGCCCATCCCGTACTTTTCCCTGAAATAATTGCAGTTTGGCATGCATCTTTGCCTCTCCCGTAGTAACAGATTTATAATCCATTACCTCCCCAAGACCTAATATTCTGCGGTTCTTTAAATACGGTGCTAATTTTTCAGCCGTCAGGACACAACCATTATCGTCAACTTCTGTAGCTGGAACGCAGGAAGGTACCATGACATAAACATTTGCAGGCACGTCTTCTGTCTGCTCTAATATATAGTCAATTCCTTCTTTTCCCGATACATTTGCAGATTCATGCGGATCTACAATGAATGTAGTCGTTCCGCACATTGCTGCGTTACAGATCAACTCTGGTGGTGTTACCATGGTAGATTCCAAATGCAGATGACTGTCTATAAATCCAGGACACACATAGTTACCGGATACGTCATGTTCGACCGTCCCTTCATAACTTCCGATTCCTATTATGACACCTCCGACAATTGCAATGTCTGCCTCCTGTATCTCTTCCGTAAAAACATTTACTACTTTTGCATTCTTTAATACAAAGTCTGCTTTTTGTATTCCTCTTAATACATCCGAACATTTCTTATATTGCCTCAATTCCATACGCACCGCTCCTCTTGATTATTTGCAGTTTATCACTTGCATAATGAGAAGTCAACGAAGTCAGCATTCCTTTCAGCTAATCAATTGTTTTCCATAATTTTGTATGCTATACTAGCATTATGAATTACTGATACGAGAGGAATTTGTTATGAAAATTAATGAATCTGCTGAGAATTATTTAGAAACGATCTTGGTATTAAGCCATAGGCTGCCCGTTGTGCGTTCTATCGATGTAGCTGTAGAACTGGACTTTAAAAAATCCAGCGTCAGCGTTGCGATGAAGCACTTACGGGAAAATAATTATATTATTGTATCTGATTCCGGATTTATCACCCTTACAGAAGCCGGTAAGAAAATTGCAGAAAGTGTTTATGAAAGACATACCCTCTTCTCTTCCTGGTTAATGCAGTTAGGCGTAGATTCAAAAATCGCCGCTGAAGATGCATGTCGGATCGAGCATGTCCTCAGCAGCGAAAGTTTTGAAGCAATTAAAAAATATATCCAGAGCAAATGACCTTTATCCATGGATTAAGAAAGATCTCTTTTCATCAATTTTATACATGGATTATTTTTTCATGTTTCCTTTGCTTTCGTCAATTCATTGGTAAGTTTTTCAAGATTATTTATAGTTGTTTCATTTATAAAATGTTCAATTTTTTCAACCTGAACCAATTCATTATCTGTATGATTAATCATACAGATAAATTTATGAAGTACATCATGTCTATATAATAAGTATTTTCCAGCCTCAAGTCCTTTTTTTGTTGCCACGATATAACCGTATTTTTCAAAATCAATATACCCAGCTATTCTTAAGTTATTAACCATTTTTGATGCCGAAGAAGGCTTTACATGTAATTTTTCAGCAAGCTCGTTTATTCTTACGACATCTGTGTTTTTTAATAATCTGCATATCATTTCAAGATAATCTTCCATGGATGCTGTCAGCTCATTCGTTTCATTTCGTTGATATCCCTTTAGTGTATAGAAGTCTTTATTATTCATTAATCATTTCACTCCAATTTATATCTGAATTCAGTAACCCCTATCCACACCTCTTAATATAATGCATTAGGAAACAATGTTTCCTTATCCTAATATATATTACGAGGTAAATATTTATGAATAGAATAAATTGTTTAAATGACATAGAACCTGGTCAGACAGCAATCATTACAGAGCTATTATCAACGGGCAGCATTCGGAGAAGACTCTTGGATATCGGTCTGATTAAAAATACTACAGTTAAATGCCTTGGCAGAAGTCCGGGTGGTGACCCTTCAGCATTTTTAATCCGTGGTGCTGTCATCGCAATCCGCTCTGAGGATTGTCGCAATATTTTAATACAAGAAAGTCCGAGAGACCGGCTTCTTTTTAGATAATATGAAGTGACCCCACATTTGTAGCAACGTGGATTTACCTGTATA
>JAEWWQ010000156.1 GCA_023458855.1 Bacillota bacterium | reverse complement strand
ACGGAAGAAGCGCATCGTATTCAGATGCAGTGGAAAGAATTACAGGAACAGGTGGTAGAATTTAAATCCTATGCAAATATAGAAAGTTTTATCAAATATTTCTATGAAGATACAGGTTCCTTATTGGATTTTTTTGAAGGATGCAGTACTGGTATCTTTTTAGATGAACCGGCAAAGATACGTGAACATGCCAATGCAGTGGAATTGGAGTTCCGTGAAAGTATGATGCATAGGGCGGAAAAAGGATACATTCTGCCAAAACAGATGGAATTATTGTGTTCCACAGAAGAGACGGTGGCCCGTCTGCAGCGATGTAAGGTCATTCACATTTCTACCCTGGATGTTAAGAATACATTAATGAAGGCAGAAAAAAAATTTGATATTACGGCAAAGTCAGTTCCTTCTTATAACAGTAGTTTTGAGAATCTGGTAGCAGATTTAAAAAGATATAAAAAGAACGGATATCGTGTACTGCTGCTGTCTGGCTCCAGAACAAGGGCAAAACGTCTGGCAGAAGACCTTTTTGAAGAGGACTTGATCTGCTTCTATAGTGAGACACTGGAAAGAGCAATTATGCCCGGCGAAGTCATGATAGCTTACGGACGAGTATTACGTGGATTTGAATATCCGCTTCTGAAATATGTAGTCATAGCTGACAGTGATATTTTCGGCAGTGAGAAGAAGAATAAGAAGAAGAAAAAGATATATGAGGGTCAGAAAATACAGGATTTTTCACAACTGAAAGTTGGTGATTATGTCGTACATGAGAGCCATGGTTTAGGTGTATATCAGGGAATTGAAAAAGTGGAAATGGATCATGTGACCAAAGATTATATGAAGATTCAATATCGTGATGGCGGCAATCTCTATGTGCTGGCAACCGGATTGGATGTCATTCAAAAATATGCTTCTGCGGATTCAAAAAAACCGAAGCTAAATAAACTTGGTACACAGGAATGGACCAAAACCAAGGCAAAAGTGCGTAGTGCAGTAGGGGAAGTGGCAAAGGACCTTGTAGAACTTTATGCGATCAGACAGCAGAAGGAAGGATTTTGTTTTGGAAAAGATACGGTATGGCAGACGGAATTCGAAGAATTATTCGCATATGAGGAGACAGACGACCAACTTATGGCAATTGAAGCTACTAAGTCTGATATGGAAAGCAGAAAAATTATGGATCGCCTCATTTGCGGAGATGTCGGATATGGTAAGACTGAGGTGGCTATACGGGCGGCATTCAAAGCCGTTCAGGATAGTAAACAGGTCGTATTTCTCGTACCCACGACGATTCTGGCCCAGCAGCATTATAATACCTTTGTCCAGAGAATGAAGGATTTTCCGGTACGGATTGATCTGATGTCAAGATTCCGAACTCCCGCGGAGCAGAAAAAAACAATTACGGATCTAAAAAAAGGCGCAGTTGATATTGTCATAGGCACGCATCGTATCTTATCCAAAGATATGCAATTCAAAGACCTGGGACTTCTTATTATTGATGAAGAACAACGGTTTGGAGTCACGCATAAGGAAAAAATAAAGAAATTAAAAGATAATATTGATGTAATGACACTTACGGCGACCCCGATTCCAAGAACGCTTCATATGAGTCTGGTAGGTATCAGAGATATGAGTGTGTTGGAAGAACCACCAAATGACCGTATGCCGATTCAGACGTATGTGATGGAATATAATGAAGAGATGATCCGTGAAGCAATCGTAAGGGAATTATCGAGAAATGGGCAAGTGTATTATGTATATAATCGTGTTAATAATATCGCCGATATTACTGCCATGATACAGAAGCTGGTGCCGGAAGCTGTTGTTGCATTTGCGCATGGACAAATGAATAAGCACGAACTGGAACGTATTATGTATGACTTTATTAATGGAGAGATTGATGTGCTGGTATCTACGACCATTATAGAGACGGGACTTGATATTTCTAATGTAAATACCATGATCATTCATGATTCGGATAATCTTGGATTGTCACAACTGTATCAGCTCCGTGGCCGCGTAGGACGTTCCAACCGCACTGCCTATGCTTTTCTTATGTATAAGAAAGACAAGATGTTAAAGGAAGTGGCAGAAAAACGTCTGCAGGCGATTCGTGAGTTTACAGATCTGGGCAGCGGATTTAAGATCGCGATGCGTGACCTTGAGATCCGTGGTGCCGGTAATCTGCTTGGGGCTAAACAACATGGTCACATGGAAGCGGTCGGATATGACCTATATTGCAAGATGCTAAATGAAGCCGTGAAGCAGCAGAAGGGCATTCAGGCAGTAGAAGATTTCAATACCACGGTAGAGTTAGATGTGGATGCATATATTCCACCGGAATATATCTTAAATGAAGTACAAAAATTAGATATCTATAAGAGAATCGCAGGGATCGAGAATCAATCGGAATGCGACGATATCATAGAAGAACTCTTAGACAGATTCGGGAATATTCCGCATTCTGTTCATAATCTGCTTCGTATCTCACTTATCAGGGTCGGGGCACATAAGCTGTATATATCGGAAGTGCAGGGAAAGAATGAACTTCTGAAGATTACCATGAAAGCAGATGCAAAGATAGATCCGCTACAGATTCCGATACTCTTAGAACATTACAAGAATAAGATGCAGTTCAATATGAAAGGGGTACCGTTTTTCCTTTAT
>JAEWWQ010000155.1 GCA_023458855.1 Bacillota bacterium | reverse complement strand
GCTTTTTACTCATGTACAGGTCAGGGTTCAGGCATGGCAGAACCCCTGGGATGATATTGCGGGAACTGGATACCAGATTACCCAGTCCCTGTTTGCAATCGGTACGGGAAGCTGGTTTGGTTTGGGACTTTTGCAGGGAACACCTTCGTCTATCCCTTTTGTGGAAACAGATTTTGTTTTTGCAGCTGTTGCAGAAGAAATGGGGGTCATTTTTGCAATTTGCGTGATTCTGGTCTGTGTAAGTTGTTTTATGATGTTCATGAAGATTGCAGGTCAGTTGCAAGACAGATTTTATCGTTATATTTCTGCCGGATTGGGAATCACGTATATATTTCAGGTATTTCTGACAATTGGGGGGGGAACAAAATTCATTCCTCTTACCGGGGTAACGTTACCTTTCATTAGTTACGGCGGCAGTTCAATATTGACCACAGTAATAATGTTTTCAATAATTCAAGGCTTATATATTATTAGGTGTGATGAAGGAGAGCAATTTGAAAGAAACAGGAAAAGAAAGAAAAAACAGAGAAGAAGAGAACAAGCAGAAATCGACGAAACGTAAAAATATTCCGGAAATAATGGGAGTGACATATTTCTTTATTCTCTTATTTGGTATTCTGGTTGTCTATATCGGATATTTTGTCTATACAGAGCATGAAGAACTGATTAATAATGTTTATAATCCAAGGCTGGAAATGATAGCAAAACAGAATATAAGAGGAACTATCTATTCCAAAGATAATGATATTCTGGCTGAAACCAAAGTTTCGAAAAGCGGGGAAGAAACCAGGGTATATCCATATGAAAATCTTTTTTCCCATGTGGTTGGATACGATACGAACGGAAAATTAGGAATCGAATCATTAGCCAATTACTACTTGATCACGTCGGATATCTCTGTTGAAGAAAAAGCGAAAAATGAGTTAAATGGGGAAAAGAGTAAAGCTGATTCGGTAGTGACAACACTGGATGTAGATTTGCAGCAGGCTGCATACGATGCATTGGGCGTATATAAAGGTGCAGCAATTATTATGGAACCATCTACTGGAAAGATATTGGCAATGGTATCGAAGCCAGATTTTGATCCTAATGAAATTCAGACAATATGGGATGATATTATCCACGATGATAACAGTACGGTTCTGTTGAACAGAGCAACACAAGGCCTATATCCACCAGGCTCGACCTTCAAGATATTGACAGCGTTAGAATATATCAGGGAGAATCCGGATACGTATCAGGATTATGAGTATACATGCAAGGGAAAGTTTGTAATTGGAGATGGTTCTATTCAGTGTTATCATGGAAGTGTCCATGGAAATGTCGATTTAACAAAATCATTTGCAAAATCCTGTAACTCTTCATTTGCCAATATTGGAATCGGTCTGGATTACAGTGCGTTTGCGGCTACGTTGAGTAAGCTATTGTTTAATAAGGAACTGCCGGTTGATTTTTCTTATAAACAAAGTAATATTGCAGTCAATGCAAATACATCAGATACAGACATGGTGCAGATGGCAATCGGACAGGGAGCGACGCAGATGACCCCGCTCCATCTGGCAATGATTACTTCGGCGATAGCAAATGACGGAACATTGATGCGACCGTATATGATAGACAGAGTTCTGGATGCTGACGGAAAAATTGTGAAACAGTATGATGCATCTGAATATGATACACTTATGACAAATGAGGAAGCGTCCATTTTAACAGGTTTTATGAAAGAAGTAGTGGAATCCGGCACAGGTACAAAGCTGTCAGGTCTGTCTTATACAGTGGCAGGAAAAACGGGATCTGCAGAGTATAATGGTGTAAAAGAGGATAGTCATGCCTGGTTTACCGGATTTGCGCCGGCAGAGAATCCTGAAATAGAAGTTACTGTTATTCTGGAAGGCGCAGGAAGCGGTGGTGATTATGCAGTGCCAATTGCGAAAAGAATGATGGATGCGTATTTTAAGAAAAATAAATAACCACAAAGGAGAAGCGGCAATGATTGAGGCAACGAGCTGTGGTGGGATTGTTATTTTCAGAGGAAAAATACTTCTGTTATATAAGAGCTATAAAAATAAATATGAAGGATGGGTTCTGCCGAAAGGAACTGTTGAAAGTGGAGAGGAGTTCCAGGAGACAGCACGCAGAGAAGTACTTGAGGAAACTGGTGCGAATGCATCTATCGTTAAATATGTAGGAAAAAGTGAGTATTCCTTTACGGTATCGGAAAATACGATTGAAAAAGAAGTACATTGGTATTTAATGATAGCAGAAAATTATTATAGCAAACCACAAAAAGAAGAGTATTTTTTGGACGCTGGATTTTATAAATATCATGAAGCATTTCATTTGCTCAAATTTTCAAATGAAAAGAAAATACTGGAATCGGCGTACAACGAATATCTGAATCTGAAGAAAATGAATAAATGGGGAAGTAATTAAGGAACCCCATTTATAAGGTGGAAACGATATCCAATTGGTTCATCTTGCTAAGATCAAGTAATTCGCCGCTTTCTACAAGTTTGACCAAAGGACGGTCCAGGGGCTTTGTATTGATTAAAATTACATCGGCAAGGGTGCCGTCGCTCAAGGCGACCCGTGCTCCCATCTGGCTGTTCGCAATATGTTGTAAAATCAATGTGATTATTGGGGCGCAGTAGCGGTCCAGTCCACTGTCGGTAAAGGTTTTTATTACCTGAAAAGGATTCAGCGAAGGCCGGTAAGTTCTGGCGGAAGTCATAGCTTCGTAAGAATCAACAATTCCCATATATTTTGCATAAATGTCAATCTCAGAATCCTTAATATGATTTGGATATCCACTGCCATCACAGCGCTCGTGGTGCATTAATGTAGCATTTATGATGTGCTGGTCAATATCCTTATTTTTAAGTAAATCATAACCCAGAATGGTATGTGTCTGCATACGGGTGTATTCATCATTTGACAGACGACCCGGGGTCCATAAAAGAGAATTTGGTAATTTTAATTTACCAATATCATAAACAAAACCACATAAAGTAATTATCTTGGTATCTTCCTTGGGAAGACCGAGCCAATAGGAAAATACATTACTGATCAGTGCAGCATTTAGGCAGTGCGCATATGTAAGATCATCCTCGGTAGGAAGCATATAATAAAGCATATTGAGCAACTCTTCACCGGTTTTTGTGCAGGCCCTTATATTATCATGAATTTTTAAAAGATAATTAAAATTAAGCATATGATCATTCTGAAGAAAGTCATCTATCATATATTTATAAGCATTCAGATTGTTGCGGTAGACACTCTCGAAATTTTTAAAAGCCGGCGAAATGCGAATTCTTTCAAACCGGGTTACAGCGTAATCGGCAGGCTCTTTTATTTCTACGCACATGATAGAATAGCAGGCTAATTTTGCTATCAGATTTGCATCAACGATCGTGTTAGCCGGACAAATTAATTCACCATGATAAGAATAAACAGCTTCTCCAATTTCCATGCCTGGTTGTAATCCCATTCTAGCAACTGATTTCATATGTATAAACCCCTCTGATCCTTAAATTTATATTTCTGTTATTATCAATTATATTATAGTTATCTGCCTGTATTGTCAATATTTTTGAAAACGTCATCTGTTAAATTATGTCTGTTTATGATAATATAAAAAATAATATGTATAACTGTTGCTAGATATTATACCTGAAATTGGTTATAATCTAATATGTAAATTTGATTTTAGCAGTAAAACACATGAATGGAGTCAGAAATGAGATTCTATAAATACTTGTATACCACAGATAAATATAGTAAAAAATGGAAAAAAATATGCAGAAAATTAAAATGGAATATCGGGCAGGTAAGGGTACACATAATCGCATTGGCACCGGGAAATGATTTGCTTGAAATTTATCATTGTGCTTTTTTACAACAAAAAGCTTTCAGAAAAAAAGGTATCTTTATAGTCGGAATAGCAGAAGGATACGATGAGGCAGTTGCACTATCTCAAAAAATCATATCTGATATATATGAAGAAACAGGGGATGTAAAGGTGAAAGAATATATTCTGAATCAACAGTCTCAGAAGAGGGAAAAATGATACATATACTGTTATTAATTTTAAAAGCTGTCGGAATTATAATTTTAAGTATTTTCATAATTTTAGGTACGCTTCTTTTATTAGTATTGTTTGTGCCGGTCAGATATCGGATACACGCAGAATATAGAGAGAATATCAGCGCTGTTCTGAAAATAAGCTGGCTATTTCATATACTGAGCGGAAAGCTATATTACATTGAAGATTCCAATATAATAATCAGGTTACTGGGAATACCGGTATATAATGCAGATAAGAAGGAAGAGAGAAAAGCGCAGAAGGAAGAACGGAAAAAAGAAAAGGAAATTAGAAAAAAGGGCAAAATAAAGGTACATACAAAGGAAAAGAAAGAAACAGGTGAAGGGGCTGCAATAAAAAAAGAAGTAAGCATGGACAAGCAGGCAAAGCCGGAATCACCGGAATCATATGATAGGCCCTCAGACAAGGAACACGAAGATAAGAAAACAGTCAGGATATTTTTTGTGAAAATAAGGAATTTGTGGATTCGAATAATACATGCATGTAAAAATATCAAGTACACATTAGAAAGAATTTATGATAAAATAAGAGATATATGTAATAATATTAATTATTATTATGAACTTGTGCATAGCGTGGAAGCTGAAAAGGCATATGCATTATGTAAAAAACAAATCATATATTTGTGGAAAAATATAAGACCCCGGAATTACAAGGCCTATTTACATGTGGGAAATGAAGATCCTGCAATGACCGGGCAAATAATGGCTCTATATGGGATGCTGTACCCACTATGTACAGACCATGTCGTTATAGTTCCGGAGTTTGAACAGGATATTCTGGAAGGAAATTTATTTATCAAAGGGAAAATAACAATTTTCGGATTATTACGTGTATTATGGGTTGTTTATTTCGATAAAAATCTCAGATTATTTTTATCGATGTTAAAAAAGGAGGAGTAAGGATGTCGGATAATAATTTTGCAGGTGTGGTTGATTCTTTAATGAAGGGAATGGAATCTTTTCTTTCATCCAAAACTGTTGTGGGGGAAGCAACCAAAATAGGTGACACGATTATTCTGCCATTGGTGGATGTATCATTTGGAGTTGGAGCAGGTGCAAGCAATAATGACAAAAAAAATGGTGGTGCTGGCGGTATGTGCGGTAAGATGACACCAAGTGCGGTACTTGTTATTAAAAACGGTCAGACAAAATTAGTGAATATTAAGAATCAGGATGTAATTACAAAAGTTTTGGATATGATTCCGGATGTTTTTGATAAATTTTCTTCTAAGAAAGAGGAAATTATGCCAGATCAGGAAGCAGTGGATATTGCATTTCCGGAAGAATAATCGTTCTATAATACGTTTATTTCACATATCTTTTATAGAAAAAGTATAAGCAGGTTTATATTTGAAAAAATTAATTGGGTTTATATTGTTTTGTATTGCAATAGGAATGATGCTTATGCTAGTTATCTCGAATACATTTTGGGGGATAGTAATAATTGCTGCCTTAATGCTAATAGGATACAATTTGTATTTTTGCAAATGATACAGAGGTGTTTACGGTGGAAGAATCTGAAGAAATAAAACTTTTTCTTTTTCGTGAAAATGTTAGAATAGAAGCAGAAAAGAAAAAACTGGATGAATTGTACGAAGAATTTTATCAGCAGAAAAAAGAATACGAGAAGCAGGAAGAACGGCAGAAGCAAAAAATAGAATATGAGACCAGACGTCTGGAAAGTGAAAAATTACTTTTTGAAAAAAAATTACAAATTCTTCAAAATGCATATCAGCAGTTAGAACTTGACAGGAAAGCAGTAGAAAGAGAAAAAAGAGCATATCATGTCAATAAAGAATACCGAACGGAAAGTAAGGTAATCCAATATGTCAGTATTCAATCTTTCTTTAAAGGAGTGGATAATATACTTGCATTAAAGAAAAGATATAAAGATCTGATAAAGATTTTTCATCCGGATAATTTATGCGGAGATAAGGATACTGTTCAGATGATCAATCAGGAGTATAATGCATTAAAAGAGAAGTATCGGTGTTAACTAAAAAAAGACTATCTTATAAAAGATAGTCTTTTTCATTTAAAATTAAACTCTTTCAACTCTGCCGGATTTCAGACAGCTTGTACATACGTGCATTTTCTTTGCAGCTCCATTTACTTTACATTTCACATTTTTAACGTTTGAATTCCAGATATGATTGGATCTTCTATGAGAATGGCTTACCGCATTACCAAAATGAACGCCTTTTCCACAAACTTCACATTTAGCCATATTAGCACCTCCCTAGATAAATTAAGTCATTTAGACTCACAACACATTTATTTTAGCAGAAAGAAAAAAATAATGCAAGCATAAATACTCGGTTTTTTACAAAAATGATCCGATTATTTTATTTATGTGTTCCCTTTTTACCAAAAAGCGGTTATAATAGCCATATAATTCAGTTATAGTTAGGAGGGTTATTATGAGCGGAACGATGGATACACATATGGGAAATATTGTTATAGATGATGAAGTAATTGCTAAATACGCAGGATCTGTTGCTGTAGAATGTTTTGGAATCGTTGGTATGGCAGCTGTAAATATGAAGGATGAAGTAGTGAAATTATTAAAACTTGACAGTATTACACGCGGCATTTCAGTAACTGTAGAAAACAATAATCTGATTCTTGATTTTCATGTAATTGTTTCTTATGGTGTAAGCATTCTTGCAGTTTCTGATAATTTGATAAGTAATGTGAAATATAAGGTGGAAGAATTTACTGGTTTAAAAATTGAAAAAATCAACATCTTTGTTGAAGGTGTTCGAGTTATTGATTAAGGAGGAACTAATTGTGGTTTTAAATACAATCGATGCTAAGATGCTTTCAAAGATGTTCTTAGCCGGTGCTAAAAATCTTGAGCATAAAAAGGAATGGATCAACGAATTGAATGTTTTTCCAGTACCGGATGGTGATACAGGAACGAATATGACAATGACCATTATGTCTGCTGCAAGGGAAGTAGCTGCACTTGATAATCCGGATATGAAGACACTCGCAAAAGCGATTTCTTCAGGGTCATTACGAGGAGCCAGAGGTAATTCAGGAGTTATTCTTTCACAACTGCTGAGAGGGTTGACCAAGTATATCAGTGAGTATGACGAAGTAACGGTCACTATTATGGCAGAGGCTTTTGACAAAGCTGTAGAAACAGCATATAAAGCAGTTATGAAACCAAAAGAAGGAACGATTCTGACAGTGGCAAAAGGTGCTGCTGAAAAAGCAAATGAATTATCAGAGCAAGGGTGCGATGATTTAAAGACTTTTATGGAAGAGGTCATCAAATACGCAGATTATGTGTTAAGCCAGACACCGGAGATGCTTCCGGTATTAAAACAGGCGGGAGTTGTTGATTCGGGCGGACAAGGCCTTATGGAAGTTATGAAGGGTGCTTATGACGCATACTTGGGAAAAGAACTGGATCTTTCGATTATGAATATTACTCCGGTTGCCTCTGCCATGTCAGCAGAAGCGCAGGAAGAAGTAGATATCAAATTTGGATATTGTACAGAATTTATTATTATGCTGGATCGTATATTTAACATAAAGAATGAAATAGATTTTAAGGATTACCTGGAATCAATCGGCGATTCTATTGTTGTTGTTGCAGATGATGATGTGGTCAAAGTACATGTCCATACAAATGACCCGGGACTTGCAATCCAAAAGGCATTGAAATACGGTTCTTTATCAAATATGAAAATAGATAATATGCGTCTGGAG
>JAEWWQ010000154.1 GCA_023458855.1 Bacillota bacterium | reverse complement strand
GGAAAGTGAAAATACATTGCAGCAATGTCAGAAATGTGATTATAACCAATAAATGTCTATACTTTGAAATTTATTAGTGACTTATTAAATTCTTAATATCTTGTTTTACTGTATTAAAATTTTTATAATACAAGAAAGAAATCTTTTAATCAGATGTATTTTATAGGATGGAAAGTCTTTTAAGGCTTCCTGAATTTTTATATTAAAATACGTTATTAGCTTATGTTCTCATCAATTCCTTTACGTCAGGATCAGGCAATATACTTGCGCTGAATACTATGACGAGGTACGAATGGAGAAAAGGCAAGAGTGTTTTTTGGAATCTGTACAGGGTGCAAACGGTTAATAATCACAAGACAGAGAAAAAATAATAGTTTTTTAAGAAGGTCAGAAGTGGCCTTCTTTTTTTACTTTATGGGAAAGTTCTCCTTTCGGAGAACTCTTGAATTAAAGAGGTTCGCACGGAGGCGGGCATGATAAATAGACGATGTGGCTAGAAGATATAGAAGCCTTCGGCACAAAGCACGGAATCTATGGCAGCAGGCTGTGAAGAAAAACGGATTTGCTTAAGCAGCCAAATGTTTCGAGCAGAGATAAAAAGTTAACAGAAGAACAGCAATATGTGAAAAGGATAACACATAGTATTGCGTTTTCAGAAGTGAAAAAAATAGCATATTTTAAGTTACACTATCTAGGCATACTTGTAGATTGCAATGAAATAAGCAAGGATGTATAATTGCTATAACAAGGGATAAGGGAGGAAAAGGATGAATGAGATGAAGGGCAAACCTATCAAAAAGATCAGAATAGCGATGTGTTTTTTGAGAATACCATACAAATGATTGAAACTAAGGTCATTGATTTAAAGAACAGGTTAAAAAAATGAAAAGAAGAAAATTATTGATTGCGTTGATGCTGCTGTTATTTGGAGTCTCAGGATGCAGCAGGAATGCGCAGTCTACAGGACAAAATGAGACAGGTGAGATCAACACGCAGACATCGGATCAGGATATTAAGGAAGAATCAGAAAAAGTTGCCGAAGTTTATCAAGATATTTATGAAGAAGCAATAAAGAAGAATACTTTGGGCAGCCTGGAGGTTACACAGAACATAGTAGACCGGCTCGGAGAATACGGGTATACAGCAATTGATACAGAAAATCAGAATCAGGTTGATATGATTCATCCGGAAGTGGTAGAGGAGTTCTGTAAAAAGGTTGATGAAAAGCAGGCAGGAAAGGTAACATTTTTCTCTATTATGCAAAGCGGAGGTTTTATTCGTTTTGATCTGGAGACGTATGAAGGAAAAGTTAATGTCACACGGAGTGTCTTGAATTGGGATGATAACATGCCCCAAGTCGGCTACAAAGACAACTATGAGGCATATAACTGGGAGTATTCTGAAAATGGATATTTATTTTTTGATGAATACCTTCCACCGGGGTATGACGGAGCACCTGGATATACGGCTGTCCGTGTGAAACCTTTGGATAAGGAATGTCGGGAAATGAACCGCCGGTATATTCTTCCAATTGGTTATGACGCAAATAATATGTTTATTCAGGATTGGAAGGAAGATGACTTTCAGTCACTTAATTTTTATGATTTATTCGATATCTTATATCCTTATGTATATAAAACATCTATACCTTATGAGAAGTCTGTGGAGGGAGAAATATATCGTGTGCCCAGGGAAGAATTTGAGAAAGTTATCAAGTCATATTTTAAAATAGACAGTGAATCTTTGCAGGATAAGACAGACTATTCGAAACAAGATCAAAGATATAAATATAGAACCAGAGGCTTTTACGATGATGCCTCTTCCCCTAATATTCCATACCCTGAAGTGATCGCATATGAAGAAAATGCGGATGGAACAATGAAACTCACTGTAAATGTTGTCTGGCCGGAAAAACATCTGGAGAAGGCATTTTGTCATGAGGTGGTAATCAGACCTTTAAGTGATGGCGGATTTCAGTATGTATCGAACCATGTAATTCCATCAGAAAAAAATGTAGAACCCGCATGGTATACAGAAAAGTTTACGGAAGAGGAGTGGAAAGAAATATATGGGGAATAAGTTCCAACAGACGCGATTATTGACAATGTATAGATATCGTGATAGTTTATATATTACAAGTGTAAGAAAAGGAGTGTGTTACTTATGAAAGAACTGCCAACTATTTCGGATGCCGAATATCAGGTCATGAAGGTCGTGTGGGCGGGTGCTCCGATCAGCACGAATGAGGTGGTTGAAAAATTAGAAGAAATTACAGCATGGAAACCGAAAACTATTCAGACTATGCTTTCAAGGCTGGTAAAAAAGGGAGTACTCAGTTATGAAAAAGACAGTCGTGTATTTGTGTATACTCCTTTGATCGGGGAAAGCGAGTATCTGAAACACGAAAGTGATACATTTCTTACACGCTTTTATGGTGGTACCTTACATTCAATGGTGGTGAATTATCTGGAACAGGATAAATTATCAGAGTCCGATATTCAAGAGCTGCAACGCTTACTAAAGGAAAAATCATCTGGAAGGAGTTGAAGGTGTGGGGGAGTTTATTATTAGATTCATGGTGAGCGTTGTCTGTATTTCTGTTTTCATTTTCCTGATCCTGCTCATTAAAAAGGGATTTAAGAGATATCTTACAATAAGGTATCAGTACAATATGGACCTGCTTATTCTGCTTCTTCTAGCTGCTCCTTTTTTTCCCAACAGGTGGAATCTTAACCAGTTTCCTCTTTGTTTTTCTGGCGTAAACACCAGCGAAACTGCAGCGGGAACAGGGATGACTGCAGACCGGGCGGGAACGGTATTTTCCAGTAATACATGGATGCAGGATATTGGCATGTCAGTGAGCCGGAATTCACCGGAACATCTGATCTTGCTTTTCACTGGAATCTGGATTTGCGGGATTCTTGTATTTGCTTGCCGCACTGTTTTATGCAATCGGGAGCTTAGCTTAATTTTAGAATCTGCCAAGCCTTGCGATGATGATATGATGCATGCCTTTCTTTCCTGTAAAAAAGAACTTGGAATCAGGAAAGATATCGGTTGTCTTGTATCGGTACTTGTCAGTACACCAATGGTTGTTGGGATTATTCATCCCCGTGTTGTATTTCCGCTGAATACTCTGCAAGGGATAACAGAAGAAGAGATGAAGTATTGCATGCTACATGAGTTGATCCATTGCAAGCATAAGGATATTGCAATGAATGCTCTTATGTGCCTGCTACAGATTATTTACTGGTTTCATCCATTGGTATATTTTGTCTTTAAAAAAATTCGTCTTGACCGTGAGACCGCATGTGACAACTCTGTCTTGCAGCATCTTCCAGTTGAAGCCAGAATAAACTACGGTGAAACACTCATTCGTTTTGCGTATCATATGTCAAAAAAGAGTGCTCTTTCTCTGGGTGCAGATATCGGGGGAACAAAACGGCAGATTGCGAAGCGGATTGAAGAAATAGCAGAATTCAAGCCTGAAACAACTGGAATCAAGGTAAAGAGCATGGGGATTTTGCTTATTACAATTCTTATAACGGTCTCTCAACTTCCGTTGCTTTCGGTCTGGGCAGATGAAGAAGACGGACAATATGAATTTCAGGACAAAAATGTCACTTACGAAGACTTATCGCATTATTTCGGTGAATATGAAGGGAGTTTTGTCCTATATGATATGCAGACCCACCATTATACGATTTACAATAGAGAGGCAAGTGAAACAAGAGTTTCACCAGACTCTACCTATAAGATATACAGCGCGCTGATTGCTTTGGAAACAGGAGTAGTGGCTCCCGATGCATCTCAAATTGCGTGGGATGGTACGCTATATCCGTATGAAGCGTGGAATTATGATCAGGACATGTCTTCTGCAATGAAAGGTTCCGTTAATTGGTATTTTCAGCAATTAGATGCAGAAGTGGGAATAAAGGATCTTGCCTTATGGTATGATAAGCTCAATTATGGCAACGAAGATCTGTCAGGCGGACTGAATACTTACTGGATGGAATCAAGCTTACGGATATCACCCATAGAGCAAGTACAATTGCTCCGTGAGTTATATAGCAATGAGTCACCTTTTTCACAGCAAAATGAAGAGGCAGTGAAAGCTATTCTTCTTTTATCAGAGCATGATGGTATTCAGCTTTACGGAAAAACCGGAACAGGCATCATAGACGGTAAGACAACTCGCGGCTGGCTTGTGGGTTTTGTAGTGAATGCAGATGATACATTTCTGTTTGCAACCAATATCCGTGGTGATGATCAGGCAGGAGGAAGCAAGGCATCTGAGATTACTCTTTCTATTTTGCAGGATAAAGGGCTTTATTAAGTCCAACTGAAAAGCTGTTATTTTGTCTAAAATCTTACAAATGTAAGAAAAAAGAGGGAAATAAAAAGGAGAAATTTATAATGAGAAGGAAGAAAACAAAAGTTTATAGGATAATTTTTTGTATTATAGTGATGACGTTTTTAACCGTATTCCTGTTTCCAGTCGTAAAGCAGGTTTTTGTAAACATTTCAGAAGAAGATGCTGACAAAAAACCGGAAATCCTGCTTGCCGAATATTTTTCTATGCTCAAAGACAGAAAATATGATGAAATGTATGAATTTCTTTCAGAGTCAAGCAAAGCGCATATAACAAAGGAGGAATTTGTCACAAAGAATAAGAACATATATGAAGGTATTGAGGCAAAAAACTTGGATTTTAAAGTTTCGGATGTATTAAAGGATGAAGAACTGC
>JAEWWQ010000153.1 GCA_023458855.1 Bacillota bacterium | reverse complement strand
ACTCGTCACCTTCGTACTCTTCCTCTTCGTACTCGTCGTCTTCGTACTTGTTATCTATATTCTTTGTATATTTTTGTTTTTGTTTAATATTTATGTATTTTTTTCTCTTTTGTCTCAGTTTTATGATATTATTTTTCTTCATTCACCCTCATTCCTTCCATTTATTACGTTATTACGTGCCTTCTTATCTTACCATTTACAGCACTGTGTTTCAATAAATATTCCCCATTTCCATATATTCCTATATTACTGGTTTTTTCCTGTTTTTTCCTGCCTGGTTACAATATTTGTCGATGGAAAGTACAAGCCCTGCCGTTGACTTTGTCCGCGGAAAATGACACAATTATCTGCAACGAATGAATCTCGCTTTATGATTCTTCGGCAGTACGAAGTTAATTTTGAAGAAAGGGGGGAATCTTCATGATGTACATCCACTACTGTCAGCATTGCAATCGCATCCATATGCTAAACGGGCATAAAACAAATTGCCCCAAATGCAATAGTAAATTGGCAGAGCTCCAAATCCAGTATCTGGATTATGTCTACATGAACTGCAATGACAGAACTGCTTTTACCAAGAAATGTGCCGATCCAAGACAACTGTCAAACCTCAGCACTACATATCGTATGTTTAAGTACAGCAAATGGTACAAAGAACAGCATTCCATTACAGAGAGTTCTATAAGTTAAAAATAATCACACCGGCAAGAATCAAGATTGTACCAATTGCCTTCTTAAGGGTGATTTTTTCTCGAAAGAATAACCGTGAAAGAAACATGACCAAAATGTAGCCCACAGATTCCAGTACCGGTACAATCTTAAATTCCAGGCCCGAATAGGCGAGAATTGCCAATATCATGGAAGAAAAAAGCATCCCATATCCGATAATGACATAAGGATTCCAATATTCTTTTATCACAGAATCATACTCTCTTAATGCACTCTTTTTCAGTATAATTTGCGAGAAGGATGCTATCAATACTGCCAGGAGCGAAAGTAAGTAATAATAAATCAGGTTCATTCTGCCTCTCCCTTCTCATCTGTTTCCCCATTTTCAGAGCTATTCAGACAAATCGTTCCTGCTATCACCAATATTACTCCTGTCACATTCTGCACTGTAATATCATTATGGAATATAACGACCGCCCATACCATAGCCCACAACACACCCATTGCCTTATTCGCATATGCAATCGATAATTCAATCTTCTTTATGGCCTGCTGCCATAGAATTGCGTAAATGCCAAGCGCACAGACTTCCAATCCATAAAAAAGAAAAAACTGCCCGCTCAGAAATTCCTGTCCAGAAGCAAATTTTGCAACGATACTGGAAACAGAGTATATTGCTATCACTGCCTGCAAAAATATAATATCCTTTATTGAAATCTTTTTTTTCACGCCTTATGTCTCCATTTCATTCCGTTCCCCAGGGTCCCTGCCCACAGACCCAGATATGGATTCATTATATGCTTTTTCCTTTCTATTAATCAAGCATTTGCCGTATATTTACCCTGTTATTCATAAATTTTTAAGATTTAAAATATGACTTTTCTTTTGATTTTATAGACACCACATCAGGAAACGTGTAGAATGATTTCAGCAGTTCTTAACGTTACAAATACCAGGAGGTACTACAATGAAAGAAAGAAAAGATATGATAGCACATATTGCCATTATTACTGTTATTCTCATTATATTAATTGTATCTGTGTACAAGTTAGTAAAATGGAACCAAGGGAATCCAGAGGCTGGTGCTGTAGAAACAGATGAAAATTTTGATGTAGAAACAGAAGATTATATTACCGCTATGAACGAAGACCTGCTAAAGAATCATCCCGATGACGGTAAGACATCCATCGTATTCCTCGGTGATGATATACTGGCAGACTATACGGGAGAGGATGGTATTCCGGAACAGGTCGTATCCCTGATGGGCAGTGACAATCCTGCCGAAGTGTATAACTGTGCTTTCAGTAATATGACAGCCTCAGCATCCAATTCCTTCTGGGATGACACACATCCTGAGGATGCTTTTTCACTTTACTGGGTAACCAAATCAATTACCTTAAATGATTACACCCTTCTCAATAACGTAGTAGAAGACGTAAATCCGGATTACAAAGACACCATTAAGACCATGGAGAGCATTGATTTCAATACTGTGGATGTCATTGCCATTATGTACGGCATCAATGATTACCTGAACGGAAAACAAATTACCGACCCTGCTGACCCTGCTAATACAGTAGCTTTTACCGGTGCATTGAATTCCTCTATCGCACTCATTAAAGAGGCCTATCCGCATATCCGTATTGTGGTCCTGTCACCAACCTACTGCCAGATCGAGCAGGATGGTAAACTCACAGGCTGTGATACCGCTAATACAGGCTATGGCATCCTTGCTGATTATATGGTAGCTGCAAAGGCAATTGCCGTAGAAGATAATGTTACCTTCTTAGATAATTATTATGGGGTGGATATCAATTCCGATACTACAGACCAATATCTGGAGGAAAATCATGTGCATCCAAACGCAGCTGGCCGTAAACTGATAGCACAACGTATTGCCGATCTGTTATCAAAGGATACCTCAGCCAGTACCCAAGAATAAAAAAAGAGGAATTAATTTATCTCAAAAGCCCTTGCAGCTGCAAGGGCTTTTATCAGCTTTTGGCATGCTTCATAAAAGGGACCAGCAGATAGACCGGAATACAATAAATATATGCATATGCATATCGAAATTCTTTTGCTACCGGTGTTGCAATCACCAGTGTCAGCAAAATAGCAATACATGGTACATACAACAAGAGCAGTATATCGTCACCACGTATCAAAGTAATCCCCATTGCCAGAATAATCAGCCAAAGCAGGGCTCCCATATTCCACAAAATGCCGTATCCCGGAATCACATCCTTTAATTTCAGGCCTATCTCATTTATTTTAATTACAATTGGCCCTGTCAGAACAGGCAAATTGGTCACTCCGAATTCATTCTGAATAACACCCTCATCCCCGGCAATAATTCCTTCCTGTTCCGGGAACCAATACCCCACCGACTGGTCTCTGAATGCAATCAGATAATCGACCGGATATCGCAATCCGATCTGTACGTAGACTTTCAGGAACTCCATAAAATGTTCCTCCAGGTATGTTTCATCCCCGGCTCTCACCAGACGCTTAAATCCATCCGATACATAGGGATTATATAGTTCCTGGATCTTCGAAGTATCGAGAATATGATTCAAAAAAGTGCTCTGTTCCTCCGAAATTGGTCTTTCCTGCACAATCACACGGGAAATCTGTTGTACCGGCACCGATAGCGATTCCACGATATCCGGCTGTATTACATGATTGACCGCCATGACAGGTCCCTTTACCACCAGCACAACTGCCAGAATCAACAATTGCAAAGCGCCCATGAGCTTCCAGTATCTACGGAATACAAAGAGCACAAAAGGAATCGTTATAAGAAATGCATACCATCCATTGGTACGGAATAAGCACATCATAATACCCGATACTACAAACATAACGAAATCAGATATTTTCTGCTTCTGCCGCTGCAGCAGACGGAGCATGGTGGTAACATATAAAAGAACCCCTCCTGCAAACATAGAATCCTTCCATATCGTTACGGCGTAGATCGCATTATACGGTATCCATGCATAAAAAGCTACCACAGCTGCAAGAACCCACCTCTTTATCTGATAACGCATCAGGGTTCCGATCAGATAAGCTACACAGGATGCCATAAAGACCATCTGGAATACCGTATAAAAAGAAATCGCAACCGACCGATTGTCCGTAAATAATAGTCCTATCTGATACCACAATTTCATGATCTGCGTATGTACCCAGGGATGATGGTTACTGTCTGCGTACACCCCTATTACCTGTGCAAACTGGTTCATACTGTCTATTGTCATCACACCGGGATAATTTTTCCCCAGATAGGGCAGCCAGCTGATAAAACAAACAGCTCCCGATATCCATGGCACGAACCACTTGTCCCACGTGACTCCCGTCACCTTCCATCTGCTTGTCCCTATTATGATGACGCTGATTGCCATCTCAAATGTGACATACAGTCCAAGTGCCGTCACAAGCAGTATGATAAAACGGAAAAACATATTATCCAGTCCGTTCCATATCTGTTCAAAATCACCGCATAGATAAAGGACTGTAAACAGAATGCTCAATATTTTCTCCACGCTCTGCTGCAGTGGTTTCTCAGCTTCGATTCTTTTCCGCTCGGCTATTCTTGCAAAAATATATAGAAAGAGGGTAAACGCAAATACTGTCAGCAGATTAGTCGGTGACATTCCTATCACCCGGCTGCATCCCCATGTCGCGAGGAATGCTTTTACCCCGGTTCTTACCATTTCACTCTTTGACTTCATATCATCAAGACCTCCATACTATGGATTATAGTTTATCATCATATTCCTTTTCCTACAACCCTTGCCGCCGTCCAAATGTCGGCTATATTTTATTTGCTTTACCTGTTATAAAATGATATATTAAACATAATATAGTTTTAATAAATTATTAAAAGCAGGAGTTATCAATGGATAAAATAGCCGTATTAATACCATGTTACAATGAAGAGAAAACAATTGCAAAGGTAGTTGCAGATGCAAAAGCAGCACTTCCCGAAGCAGTTATCTACGTATACGATAATAATTCGACTGATAAGACCGCTGAATTAGCCGCCGGAGCAGGTGCTGTCATACGTCATGAGTACATGCAGGGCAAAGGAAATGTAATCCGGAGAATGTTCCGTGAGATTGATGCAGAATGTTATATCATGGTAGACGGGGACGACACATATCCTATGGACTGCGCCGGTGAAATGGTGGACAAGGTATTGACCCATAATGCTGATATGGTAGTCGGAGACAGACTGTCTTCCACATACTTCACAGAAAATAAAAGGCCTTTCCACAATCTTGGAAACTCCGTTGTCCGCGGAAGTATCAATCAGTTATTCAAATGTGATATAAAAGATATTATGACAGGCTATCGCGCATTCAGCTATCAATTTGTCAAGACTTTTCCTGTTATGTCAAAGGGATTCGAAATTGAGACCGAGATGACGATTCATGCAGTATTCAATAATATGCAGGTGGAAAATGTGATTATCGAGTATCGTGACAGACCTGAAGGAAGTGTTTCAAAATTAAATACGTATTCTGATGGTTTCCGGGTTCTTACCGTAATCGGCAAATTATTCCGTGTGTACAAGCCACTCCGTTTTTTTAGTATATTATCTACTTTTCTTTTGCTGGTATCAATCGGATTTTTCATCCCGATATTGATAGATTACCTGCGCACCGGACTGGTGCTGCGTTTTCCGACCTTATTTGTCTGTGGTTTTGTAGCCCTGGCAGCGATTCAGTCCTTCTTTTCCGGGCTCATATTGGAAAATATAGCACAGAAGGACCGCAAAGACTTTGAGATGCATCTGCACCGTATTCATAATGATACCACTAAATAATAGATATATAATATGAGTTGCCTATCCTGTTTGCAGACAGGGCAGGCTATCTTTTTGTCTTATCTATATAGGCAGGCAAAGCAATTAATATTTTGTCACACTTCTAACCAATTCAAAGGGTTCTACGTAATTTTTTCCCACTACGCTGCCCCACTTTTGGGCTGTCACTTCCAGGCACTTTAGAGATCTTGGATGTGGAAATTCACACAACTCAGTTCTATATTCCTGCATGGCTGCTATTTTCCGTGCAAATGTATCTTCTACATCCACAAAGACATTTGGTTTAAATTGATTATCCCCATAGGCAAAGTTCCACTCCGTAGAGGATACTGTCTCAAAGGTATAGATTTCCCGTACGCTGCAATTCTGCATTGGTCTGGTTCCGGTGATCACTGCCTGATAGGTAATTCTATGATCGATGTTAAGATCCCCTTTGTGATGGGTATATATAATGTCCGGCTGTACAGTTTTCACGATTCTCTCTATTCTCTTTACAATATCCAGTAGATCCAGCTGATCAAACCGATTATCCGGTACATTCTCAAAGAATACTTCCCGGAAACCAATATGCTCTGCGGCAGCAAGCGTGTCCCTGTGCAGTTCTTCCACAACTGACTGTGCCATTTCTTCCCTGTGCTCAGCCCTCGAAGTCTGTCCCTCTCCTAATATAACTGCATAAGCTGTGTCTCCTGCGAGTACACGGCTTGCTATGGTCGCCCCGACCCCCAGTATCTCATCATCCGGATGTGCCGCTATTACCAATATCGTACTCATTCCTTATCCTCCCTAAGCATTTCCAATACTCCTCAGCCCTCTGTAATCTCTACCTGTGCAGTCACCTTACCGTCTGCGTATACCGCTTTCGTAAAAGAAAATTTCTTATCTTTCAGCATCAGATATGCATTGGGATAACCTTCTGCATCCAGCATACGAATATAGTCATAGATTGTCTTCAGATCCATATCCGGCAACAGTTCGCTCTGTTCCGGCTTTCTCCTGGTAAATGTAGTTACCTCACCGGATTGCGGTATGGGCTCTGACTGCTCTGCTAAAATAGCTGGTATCATATCTTCAAATATGATATCGGAGGCTCTTCGAAAGATTTCTTCCGCTGAACCTTCCATAGACAGCTCCTCTTTCCTGTAGACAGGCCCTGCATCTACTTCTTTTGTAACCTGAATCGCAGATATCTTCGTTGTTTTGTGGCCTCTCACAATCAGGTTCTGTAACGGACTTCCTCCTCTGCCATACGGTAAATCCGCCATATGGAATACCACACAGGCATACCTGCTGAATATCTCCTCTTTTATCAGATAGGACCAATGCGGAAAGAAAATATAATCAGGATGAAACTTCGTTATTGTATCTGTTGTCAGATCATCCTTATTGTCTATGATCATAACCTTATGCTCTGCTGACAGCCTCTGCTGCAATTTTCTTGCATTCTCCACATTCCAGCTCTTAATTGTTGCAATTATGATATTCATGCAGTTCTTCCTCTCTCTATTTTACTTTTTTAGAATAAGCCACATATTGTTCTTCGTACCCATTTGCTGCAAAGACTGTTCTGGAAGCGTTATTTTCGCATTTCACCTGTGCCGTCAGATACGCTATTGAAGGAAGGTACACCTGCACTTCCTGCTCCAGCAATTGCAGCATTCTCTTTCCATGCCCCTGGTGCCTGTAATGCACATCAATACTATAATCAATTCCGGCCTGGTCTCCATCTATATCAAGTCTTATCTGGCCGACCGGCCGTTCTTCGTACAGATAAATATAGATTTTCGTATTCGGGTCATGCAATTTGGCGGTAAACCAGTGCTGATGGTCCTGATAGGGAATCGGTTCCGTTGAAAATGCATTTACACGCACTGCGGTCTCATTTGCCCATTGATATAGCAAATCCATATCTTCTTCTGTCACATTCCGTAAACGGGCCAGTTCCTGCTGCATCTTAATTCCCCCTATTTCCTTCCGATCATATCAAATTGTAACGGTGTGCCCCGTTTTATGTCTTTCAGGGCCGTCTGTCCCATCACAATATCATAATATTTAGGTGCCATTCCATATCCCGGTCTGATTACCCTTACATTTTGTTCTGTAATCCTCTCACCCTTTTTTATATCTTCTACCACGAACAGAGAACGACGGAAGATAATATTTTCCTTCTCATCCTCCGTGACTTCGTAATTTACATGACCGATTGCTGTCTCTGCCTGCCTGATATCCTGTACCATGGATCTGAACTCTGCCGGTTCCATGGAAAATGTCGCATCCGGATTCTCAATCTACCTGCTGAAACAGAAATGTTTTTCTATAATGCCGGCTCCCAACGCAACTGCAGTAACGGCACCCACCGAGCCCATCGAATGATCGGACAGACCGACCGGCACCCCGAATACCTCCTTCATATTAGCTATTGTCTTCAGATTCATCTGATTTGAGACCGCAGGATAGGCACTGGAACACTTAAGCAGTGCTAACTGATTGTGATACTTACGAACTGCCGTAACTGCTTCCTGAATCTCACCGATGTCAGCCATCCCGGTCGATATGATCATCGGCTTTCCCTTAGCGGCAACATATTCAATAAGCGGAATATCTACGAGTTCAAAAGAAGCAATCTTATAAAATTCCATTCCGATTTCTTCCAGAAAATCTACTGAAGTCCTGTCAAATGGTGTGGAGAAAAAGTCGATCCCGATTTTTTTTGCCTCAGCGAGTAATTCTGCCTGCCACTCCCACGGGGTATATGCTTTTCCGTAAAGGGAATACAGATTCTCGCCTTTCCAGGTTCCTTCTGTAATATTGAAATACGGATTATGGCAATCGATCGTCATGGTGTCCGGCGTATATGTCTGAATCTTAATACAGTCTGCACCGCTTTCCTTTGCTGCATGAATAATTTCTTTTGCCCGCTCTATACTGCCGGCATGGTTCGCAGACATCTCTGCAATAATATAAGTTCCCTTATCCAGCTTCTCATATAGATCCATCCTTCGTCACCCCTTTGAAAATCTAGTTTTATATATTTCATAAAGCATCAGCAATCCGCTCATATAGAACAATGGCATATTATAAATCGTATATCTTGTCTGACAGAAAATAACTGCCGATACCAATCCGACATTCAATACGATGGACACCATGGTAAGTATGGCAAATATATTTATCTTACTTAGTTTATTGATTCTGATATTATAGAGCAGCAGCCCGAAATACCCCAGATAAGCAAGTACGGAATACCATACAAGGATCGGGACCCTCTGTGCTATCGTAGTTACCAGTCCTGACAGGAAATTATTGAACAGAACTTTCAGTATTCCAATTGCCTTATGAGGCAGCAGGTCCGCTATCATAAGATTCATGATGCGGTCCGTCTCTATCTCTATATCCATGCTCTGCTCTGCATTCTGTTCCATTCCCGTCTTTGTTCTTACATATTCATGTATCATCGGCCACATCGTATCAATCTGTATATGATCATAATGGTCTCCAAAATGAGTCACCTCCTGATACCAGCCATTGCCCGCACTGCTTCCTAAGAATCCACTGTCCTCACACACCTGATAAATATCGAGGAATAAATCTCTGATCTCAGGGTCTTCTATATAATCTGCATCCCTTTCCTCTGCCGTGTAGAAGACCATCGTCATAATAAAACGGTTATCGCTGGAATGACCTGCTATCTCACCGCGCACGACATAGTTGTAGCCTCTGTCATAAACAGAAACAGCAGCCATGACCAAAATACCTATGACAACAGCCTTCAGGATACCTCTACGGATATTCTTTTTGCACCAGGAAACAACTAATACGGCAAGTGCCAGAAGCGCCAGCGTTACCAGCATCTGCTTTCTGGTAGAGATTAATAAGGCTGATAACAGCGCTGTGATTATCATACTTTTTTTTGTCTGATGATAGAGATATTCCAATATCTCCCTAATCACGACCAGATAAAGCGATACGGCAATCCCTTCCGTCATAATACTATTGGAATACATGGAAGAACGCAATGCTGCAAATCTGCACAACAGGGATACCATAAGCGGAAGCGCCAGCATGCACAGACTGATCCACTTCGGCATCGGAATCTCTTTCCTTAGAAATTCTTCCAGACTCCATGCCGCAAACGCCGCTATCACACTCTGCAAAACCGCAATTACAAATAAGTACGTATCACCCTCACCAAAAATGCTCCGCGACAATGCCAGCAGACTGGGATAAAAGGCCTCCCGTGTCACTGACATTGATATATAGGACGGTGAATCCGCACAGATCACTGCCCCGTCATAAACAGCAAAAAAAAGATAAAAAAGCAGACTGATTCCCAATAATAAGTAGGAATACATCTGCTCCTTCCTGTTCTGTGTCCTGTCATTCTTACTCATGCATTACCTCCTGCGCCAGGTTGTCAACCGCATGACGCTCTATCTTCCTGCCTTCTGATAAATGGAATTCAACAAAGCCTTTCTTCACATATTCCTCATTAATTTCTTCTGCCAGTACGCATCCCGGATGAAATAATAATTCCATTTTCTTATTCTTACGCATACAGAGCCTTAGCATAGAAGGGTAAAGTTTCTTTATTCTGTCAATATCCATATGCCCTGTCATCACAAGTCCCCATAGTAAGGACGGTTCTAAATCCATTGCACGCAGCTGTCTTTCTACATTATGTGCATACAGATTCAAAATCATATTTTTAATTATATTTGTAATCGTATAACTGGAATACAGACTTGTCTGTTTCAAAAACGGAATTATCGGTTCCCGCGCCACACGAATAAAAGTTACCGGGTACCCCTGCCTTCGGACTACTGTCATCATCGCATCGAAAACAATCGGTATCATGTGGGTATGCTGATGGCTATCCAGACGCAATTCACATTCCGCCGGTTCCGCATCTTTTATGCGTTCTATCTGGGCCTGTATCTCTGTCTCCAGCTGATACTTGATTCTGTTATATTTCACCGGATTGTAGCTTGCCAGCAGCAGAGTACCCCATGAGATCTTAAAGTAGCCTTCCAAATCCACAAGATCCGCTACTTTCTCCACCGGACTCAGGCAATGCCCCTCCATCACATTTATATGAACAGAAATCAAAGGCTTCCTCGGAAAATTCTCCCATTCTTCCAGCAGTCTGTCCATACATCCTTCAAAACAGGACATATTTGGTATGATGCTGATACTATTTAATTTTCCATCTCTGATACGTTCTATCAAGTTCTCAGATGCATGCCGTGATATCGCATAATCATCCGCATGAATATCTATATAATCCATACTATTATTCCTTTTTATCTCCAATAATATATTGTGGTCTGTTCTTAATCTGCTCATATATCTTTGCAATATAGATGCCCACAATGCCAAGACTCAGCATGATGCCCCCCGTTGATATGATCAGCATAAATATCAATGTCGGATATCCGCTTTGTGCGTTTCCGTGAATAAAACTGATCAGTGCATCTACCCCGAATATGATTCCGATCACTATCGTGACCATGCCAAGCCCCATAATGAACCTGAGGGGTGCATAAGAAAATGATATCATATTCTGGAACGCATATCTTATTAATGAGAAGAACGACCATTTGGTAGTTCCGGCAACGCGCTCCTGTACTTCGTAGTAAACAGAAGTACTTTTAAATCCGACCCAGTAGGAAAGTGCCCGAAAAAAAGTATCTCTCTCCTGAAGTCCCGCCAAAACATCCACTACCTTACGATCCAAAAGTTTAAAGTC
Source organism: Bacillota bacterium (assembly GCA_023458855.1). Lineage (GTDB taxonomy): Bacteria > Bacillota > Clostridia > Lachnospirales > Lachnospiraceae > SZUA-378. Next base: position 4,387 of record JAEWWQ010000153.1, on the reverse strand, counting down.
AGAAGTATTGTTCATATCAATTCCGATCAGTCTGCTGAACAAGCCGTAAAAACTATTCGCTAACCATCTGTGGAGTATCGATTCCTTTCCTCTGTTGATCTTGATTCCCTCTACCACTTCAAATCCGGATTTCCATTGTTCATACATACTGATGACCGTCTTGGGAGGATGCTGCAGATCTGCATCCATAACTACCACGCAGTCGCCTGCTGCTGCCCGGAGACCGGAAAAAATAGCAGCTTCCTTTCCAAAATTTCTGGAAAAAGAGATACACTTTACCCTGCTATCTTTTTCATGCAATTCCGACAGTCGTGCATAGGTCCTGTCCTTTGACCCATCATCTATGAAAATATATTCCATGTCTATCCCGTTCAGTGACTTTTCCAGCTCCCGCATCGCCTCATAGAAAAATCCGATCGACTCTTCTTCGTTATAACATGGAACTACAATTGACATTGTTGCCATACTCTTTCCTCCGTCGTATTTTTAAACCATACATATTAAAGTATAATGCACCCTTTCTATTTAAGCAATGAAAAATATATTAAATTCTCGCGCATTTCCTTAACAATCCCTCTCCCATGCCCAATATGACAAAGACGATCGGAGTCGATACTACCTGTTGAAAACTTACCGTATTGTGGAGCATATAGCCCATCACACAGATAGAAAGACCCAGCAGCACTTCTGTATGAGCCCGGCGGCGAAGCCACCGCCAGATTGCGGTCACAAATATCCCTGCATATGCAAGCAATCCGAATATGCCATTATTCATCAATACATTCAGCCATTCATTATGTGCATTGGCAACCACCGCATTTCCCCACCATTCAGCCAGAAATCCACTCAGGGACTGTGCGTAATAGGTATACAGATAAGGGGCAAAGCAGTCTGCACCCACTCCAAACATTTTTTTGATCCATGGCATTTCAATATATGCTTTGCACACTACACTCCAGAGCAGTCCCCGCCCGCTTCCCCAGTCTTCGTTCAGGTTCAGGATAGCGACCTGATCCAGAATAGGAAAGATCTGTTCCTCTATTTTATGTAAGAATACTATGATGCCGATTATCATTACTATCCCTGCCATACAGGATATCCATATGCGCTGGTACTTTTCCGTCTGCCGTTTTCTGTCAGTGTCAGAAATACCTGCTGTTTTCCCAGCACTTTTTAAAAGATAATGTACTATCAGCAGGAATCCCATGATTCCGGTATATACCCACCATATGGGGTGCAATAATATCTTATCAATTGCAAGATCAGTTGCAAAATAAATCTGTTCTTTATCACTGAGACAATAAAAGACAGCAAGCAGACATGTTGTAACGCCCAGTATTACATTCATCTGAAGGAAACGTAATCTTTTGTCCTGTGATTCCAGTGAAAAATAAGAAAATGCTGCAAATACCGCTAATAATGTGAAAAGACCGCTCTCACTTCCCTGTGTCATGAGAGTCGCAAATGCGACACTGCAATAGGCAAAATTCAGTATCTGTCTTTTTCTCCTCTTTGTTTTCACAGGTTCCGACCAGAAGAAATAAAGTCCTATCGGGAATATGACGCATGCGTAAGCAGAATACCAATTGATATTCCCTATTGTTGCCAGTAAATGCGTTTTGTTCCAGTATTCCAATCCTTCAAACATACGAAGGGGATCTATCGCAAAGCGGTTCAGGATACCTAACAGGAATATCAGACCCGATGCTATCCAGATACCCTTTACCGTTCCCATATGCCAGTGCCATCCCCGGGACACCGCAAAATATATACCTGCAAACAATAGTTGTGTGATTGTCCCCATATGCCAGTCTTCGTATCCCCATATCGCAATCTCACGATACGGACTCAATACACAGGATAGCAGAACAATGCCTGCGTACAAGAACACGCAGATATCTGTCACAGATAATAGTGTTTTTTCCTTAAGCGCCAAGTGTTTTACTAACAGAAGCAGAAGGATCACCGGTATCAGAAGCACCGAACTTATGAAAAAAAGGCGATATTTTCTATCGCCAATAAGACAAAAACCCTCTCTATGATAGAGCGGCAGTATGACCGTTATAAGTAAAATATAGGCTGTCGTAATCACAAATATGATTTTCGTCAGCGGTATTGTAATTGTCTTCTCTTTTTCCATCTTTTGTATCCTGTCCGCCTGTTTCCTGATCAACTGTTCTTCGTATATGTCACACCCATGGAATTCTCTGTATCCAGATAAATATTGTATCCATCAATGGTATCCACTAATTTGAAGTTATATTGCCCAATATCTTCATCGAACACTTTATTCTGATTTAATATAATGTACTGGCAATTATCTTCTCTCGCCTGTTTTGCAAGTGTCTTGGCGTAGATAATATCCGCTTCCATGGTCTGATACATGGGATGCCACAGATTCCAGCGCGTAATCAATACTTCCCTTCCGTATGGCAGGTGAATATTCGTATCATACTGTCTGACATAAGATATGAATTCCTGCGGTACCACAGCACATACCCATCCATCAGCATTGGTCGGTTTAATAGCATCACAGACATCAATGACCGACTGTGGAATATGATATGCATTTTCTGCCTTTTCAAATGTCGGATTATCATAGGTATAATCGCCGCCTGCCATGAGTATAACACACGCAAGAATCGCAAGAACCACCTTACGTCCGGCCTTACGTTGCCTGCTGATCAGAAGGACCGCTCCATATGCCACGCCGATGCTGACCGGCAGGAACCACAGAATCCGATAATATGTCTCACTATCAAAAACCGTATTCATCAGAATATAGGCACTTACCGGGAAGAAAAATAATCCCAGTATACACAACGATGCATACACCAATATTATCCTCTTCCCTCTTTCTTCCTCTGTCACCCACAAATAGAGCAAGGCACATAAGAACAGAGTCATATAAATACTATTTCCACTATATAATTTAAATATATCGGCTACCTGCCCGAATACCTCCAGCATTCACATTCCTCCTGTTCTGAACCACATATCCCCTCAGCCAATGAATAACTTCACATATAAAGCTCCGATTACCACTAACGGCGTCATAGACAGTGCACATGGCAATAATATCTTAGGCATCCGATAACGTATGGCAAAGAAAACTGTAGCTCCACCAATCAACAATGCCGCGAGCACCAGTCCCATCAGAGAAGTATATACTGCTGTGACCATAATACAGGATAACAGCATCCATGGGGCACTTCTCTGTTTTATCGGTGTCTCCTGAAACAGATTTTTCCATACGAGCAGCAGCCCCAGAATTGCTGCTGCCGGTATGATATTTCCCAAAAAGGCTTTTCCCTGTGACGTTCGCGTCAGCAAAAAAGTACTGCTGGTATATATTGTGTTATTTCCAAATAAATTCATAATGCTGACAAATATCAAAAAAAGCGGCACGTAATTCTTATCTACCAGAATATCTGCAATTAGTTTTACGAGCATATAAAAGAGCAGTAATACTGCACAGGCATAAATCACATGTGTCACGATCGTCGGATGAATGCCGCTGGCACCTGCAAGAAACGAGATAAAAATCGGCGCTGCCGAGAATGCATGCCGCACATCCAGCGTAGATGCTTCTCCGGTATAAGGAAGTTTTACATACATATTATTATTCTGATAAGTAATCACTGATGTTACCGCATAAAATGCATCATCACCATCATGGAACTGATAGAATACCGTTTTATACAACTGAAACCCAATCAGACCTAGTGCTATCATCCACAGCGCATATCTGCTCCAAGGCATCTGCTCCACATGCTTACGATGGGATATCCAGTATCTGCCATTGAGCACTAATGAGAATACTGCAAATACTGCAATTCCCACTCCATACACAATTACCAATGGTTTAAAATGATTATAAAAAACAATAAACGGAATATAGATAACCTGAAACAACGCAAGCATTAAAAAATATCCGGTTACCATGATCATTGTCAGATTCTGGGATTCCTTACGCATATAACGGGTTATTGACAGTCCACAGCAAAATGGAGTTACGACCAACCACATTAAGATACTCAATATTCGTATTAACATTCTGCCACGCTCCTTCTTCGTTCTTCTCTGTTACCTGCTCTTCCTGCATTGCCTACTCTTCTTGTATTGCCCATTCTTCATCCAGATATGCAATTCTGTCTATTATAAATTCCTGCAGAAAACCAACGCTTTCCTCAAACTTTGTTTTTTCCGTCTCAATATTATCATAGGTAGCTCCGAACCAGCGAATCCGATCCATCAGGGCTGATGTTTCGATCTTCTCTGACTGCTCCTTCATGTGTTCTCCTGCACCTTCCAATGCATTCTCCCGAAATACCTTCCAGTATTCGTCTTTAAAGGCCTGCTGGAATTCCGAACGATAGTACAACGC
>JAEWWQ010000152.1 GCA_023458855.1 Bacillota bacterium | reverse complement strand
TTTAAAGAGTTAATCATTTGCTCTTGAGACATAACCTGCTCTCTCTATTAGCGCTTTCATTCCAGCAGATACATCAGAAAAATACACCGGTGATCCAAGAATAATACCGTCAGCCGAACTCATTTTTTCAATACATTCATTGATAATATCTTGATTATTAATGCACTTTTCATCCTTACTTTTAAAGCAGCCATAACAAGCCCTACACCCTGTAATAGGCTTTCCTGCCAGCTGAATAAGCTCGGTTTCTATACCCTCTTTTTCAAATACAGAAAACACTCTTCTAATGGCAATAGCAGTGTTACCATCCTTTCTTGCACTTCCATTAATACCTATAACCTTCATAATATTTTCTCCCTTTTTACGTTTCCGAATCTTTGTTGGAGCATATTTGTAATTACCTTGTTAAAAGTTTTCTTTTGAAAAATGTAATAGAACTTCGTTAATTGCTTGTTCTGGTGAGATTGGATTATATCCTAATTCTCTTTTCGCTTTTGATATGTTTATTCGCTCATCAGCTTCATAAAAATCCATTACATTTCCCACAAGCAATAGCGGTGGTCTATGAGTTATCTTGCTTTCTTCTTCCATTTCCATAGCTATTCTAATTAGTTCTTCTTTTGAAATAATATTAAGCTCTTTTATATCAAGCAAAAGATCTCTGGCCATATTTATTATGTTTGTTGTAGAAATTGAAGGTTCAGTTGCAAGTATATATCGTTCACCATTTTTTCCTTTTTGAGCAGCTAAAATCATACCTTTTATAAAACAACCATAAGTATGAAATCGTCATTCTACTTTTTCATCTACTGTAACTCTTAGCTACTGAATCTAGTAAGCAACTGTTAATTCAGTTAGTAAGGCTTTCAAGGATATCATTCAAAGCCTTTCCACTGCTTGTATGGCATCTAACAATGTTGGCATTCGATTTTTCAGCCTCTGAAAGTGCACAACGGACCATCTTGTGCGACACCGTGTTGGTAAAAAGAATAATCAGATCTGGTGATCCAATCTGATTACTCATATTTCCTGACATTTGAGTAAATACTTTAGCTTTACATTTATGGTCTCTACAAATCTTTTTGTATTGATAAACCATGCGATCATGTCCTCCAACAATTACCACACTCATACCGTAACCTCCTCCTAGTGTATTCGGATACTATCACATTCATAAAATGTGATTGACAATTTCTTATCAAAATCAATTGCTTCCTTATATTAATAAATCGATATTACTTCGTCCCAATGTTGTAATACATATTCTCCAATAATCGGATCATACATTTTTCCGAGGTTTTCTTCGATTTCTTTATAACAAAATTGAAAACTATGCGCCTTGCGATAACTTCGATTTGACGTCATCGCATCTATAGAATCACAAATAGCAATAATTCTTGAGCCAACAGGAATTTTCTCACCTACCAACACAGAAGGATATCCTCTTCCATCAAACCTTTCATGATGATAAAGAACAATATTCTTTAGTTCGTTTAAATGCACTGATTTACTAAGAATTTCTGCGCCAATAAGGGGATGCCTTTTTACAACTTCCCACTCCTCTTCTGTTAGCTTGTCCGTTTTGTTTAAAATAATATCTGGAACTCCTATTTTCCCGATATCATGCAAGTGAGCCGCAATATGAATTTGCTCTATCTGACTTTTCTTAAGTCCTATTAGTTGACAAACCCTCAACGTCATATCACTTACCCTTTGAGAATGTCCCGCAGTATATGGATCTTTTGCATCAAGTGCACATGCGATACATTCTATTATTTCATGATAATCGATTGAATTTATAGAACTTTTTAATACAGCCATATGTCCTTCCTTCTACACAAATTACTTTTCGATTTTATTATGCCTTATTTATAGTATTTTACATCTTGCTTTACTTTTCAAAACAAATAATAGTTAGCCATGTCTAACCAAAGTCTACCATCTGTTTTGCCCAGTGTCAATATCGCATTACAGTAACTAATTGCCTCCTATGAATCATTCCTGTCAATTTCCCTTGATAAATTTTCTATTATTAAGTAAAATACTTTTATATAGAGAATTGAGGTATAAATCATGCAAATTAAAGAATCCGCAGAAAATTACTTAGAAACTATTCTTGTTTTACAAGAAAAACAAGGTCATGTTCGTTCTATTGACCTCGCCAATGAACTCAATTTTAAGAAATCAAGTATTAGTGTTGCAGTAAAAAAATTACGTGAAAACGGGTTTATTGCTGTTGATGAGAACGGCTATATTACCTTGGAAAAACCCGGATACGAAATTGCTTCTCAGATATATGACCGGCATAAAACAATTACTAATCTGCTCATATCTACCGGTGTCAGCAAAGAGACAGCTGCCGAGGATGCTTGTAGAATAGAACACGTTATAAGCAATGAAAGTTATCAATGTTTAAAAAACTATTTTCATAAAATAGAAGTTTGAAAAAGCAATACGGTCGGTTTTAGACTTCCGTATTGCTTTTTAAATTCCATTTCAAAAATATCCATTCCTATTTAATTTCTAGAAATAATCAAAATAAACTATATTAAATCCTACCTTATTATGTATATAAAATTTCACTTCTGTTTTAATCTAATTGGTTTTCCATATTTTAATACTAACACCAAGTATTGACATAACGTTTCATGTTTTAAATAATATTCCATCCTTCTGCCTTTTCGCGTATTTCAATAAATTTCTTATAAACACCTTCTTTTTTTACTAATTCTTTATGTGTCCCACATTCCGCTATTTCTCCATGATCCACAACCAGAATCTGATCTGCATTCTCTATCGTTGCCAGACGATGTGCAATTGTGATAATCGTCTTTCCTTTCGTCAGTTCTGATAGTGCCGCCTGAATATAGTGTTCATTTTCAGGGTCAACAGATGCAGTGGCTTCATCCAGAATTACAATTGGTGCATCTTTAAGAATCGCTCTTGCAATCGATATTCTTTGTTTTTCCCCTCCCGAAAGAGTTCCTCCGCCCTCTCCGATTACTGTATCGTACCCTTCTGATAATGCAGTGATAAAATCATGACAACACGCTTTTTTTGCTGCGCATATTATTTCCTCATTTGTAGCATTCGGATTGCCAAAACAGATATTATTACGAATCGTATCATGAAATAAATATACATTTTGAAATACCATTGAGATATTCGAAAGTAAACTGTCACAAGTAAATTCCTTTACATTCACACCACCTACTTCAATGCTTCCACTATTTACATCATAGAACTTTGCAATCAGATTGCAGATTGTTGTTTTCCCGCTACCAGAGGAACCCACGATTGCCGTTGTCGATTTTTCTGGAATTACAAAGCTTACATGATTAAGTATCAATCTAGAATCATAACCAAATGATACATCCTGAAACTCGATTCCATAATGAGTAAGTAAAACTTCTCTTCCTCCCTCATCAATAAATTCTTCCGATTTCAAGGCGTCCAATTGATTCATCGCATCTTCGATTACCCCTAATACATGTGCACTATCGCTGATTGGTTCAATGGAAGCAAATACACTAAAAGACAAAAATGTCAATAATAGCATATTCGTAATTGATATCTGATTCGTCCATCCAAGATAAACAGCTGATAGCACAAGAAACACGGAGCCTATTTTTAATACGAACAGATGTAGGCAATTGGCGGGTACAAATCCCCATTCGATTTTCAAATGAATCCTTTTACTCTCTCTGCAAGCTATTTTCATAGAATCTATGGCTACGCCGTCCTGTCCAAAAGACTTTACAACAGGTAGTCCTCTTGCATACTCAATTGCCGCATTGGTTAGGTCACGATCCGTCTTGGCAGATACAGGTGCATTTTGTACGCTATACTTTGAAATTACCAACAAAAATAGAAACGAGCCTCCTGCAGCTATGATTGTTATCAAAGATACCTTAAAATTAATTACAGCAATCCACAAAAAAATACATAAGAAATTCAAATATCCTCCAATAAAATTATCTACCATTCGAATTCCCATGTTTTCTAACATATGCAGTCCCGTTGTGATGGAACTTAATATATCGCCTGTATTGACCTTCTGAAAATATCCCAATGATACCCGTTTTAGTAAATCACCAATTACAAGTCTGTCTCTGGAAACCAGCTCATAGCTAATTGCTTCCTGAAACTTCGCTCTGAAATAATCAAACAGAAAACGAAGAAATATAAAGAGTATCATTAATATGATGCTGAGTCCTATCCATTTTGTATCAAATCTTCCTACTCCTTTTCTCTCTTTAATCATCATAGCGATTGTATAAGCTGCTATAATAACAGGCATCGCCGCAAACCATCCAGAAAAGAAGGAAAAAATAAATCCAATATATAATTTTCCTTTAAACTCACCGCACCAGTCAATAATTCGTTTTATTGTTTTAAACATTTTTTGCTACTTCCTTTCTCTCTACCCCAACAGACCATGCCTTTGCTCCTATATGAGCTTGCCACATATCTGCATACAGTGGTGAATTTTCAAGTAATTCTTTCTGCCTTCCTTCTGCGCATATACTACCATTTTTAAGTACCACAATATTAACTGCATTTTGAATGGTAGAAAGGCGGTGTGCAATCACAAGAAGCGTTTTCCCTTTTGTAAGCTCTGTAATACTGCGTTGAATCTTTTCTTCGTTTTCCGGATCAGTAAAAGCAGTGGCCTCATCCAAAATGACAATTGGTGCATTTTTTAATATCATTCGTGCAATCGCAATACGCTGTTTTTCTCCACCTGACAATCTTTTTCCTGCTTCTCCTGCAGGAGTTTCATATCCTTTTTCTAATTTACGAATGAACTCATCACATTGGGCTGCTTTGGCCGCAGCATATACCGCCTCATCAGATGCTTTTGGATTCCCCAGTCGGATATTCTCAAGCAGAGAACATCGGAAAAGGAAATTATCCTGTGTAACAAAGCTGATCGTATCTGCAAGTTGCTTCAGTGGAATATCTTGTATGTTTATGCCTCCTATCTCATTACCCCCCCCTGTTACGTCCCAAAAACGTGCAAGTAGTTTAGCAATTGTTGACTTACCCCCTCCAGAAGGTCCTACTAGTGCTGTGAAGCTTCCCTGTGGCAGATTCATGTTAATTCCATGTAATACCTCATTTTCTTCTTTTCTATTATAAGAAAATGTAACATTACGAAAATTGATGTCAAATTTATCTAGTTTTACATTATTTTTTGCTTCCGGTAAGGATGGTATATTAAGAAACTGCTGCAAATTGTCTATGTTAAACTGCATTTCCCTTATTCCTTCTCCAAATACCTCAAGTTTTGCTAAGGAACCAATCATAGACATGGACAGCATGCAGCAAAGTGCTACGTGTGCGGGAGAAAGAATTCCCTTACTGTATAACAGTAGTCCAACAGGAATCGTTCCAAGCAGTGTAGACGGAAAAATTGCAAATGTTAATTTCATTGTAATCCAGGTAGAAGAAAGCCATTTTAAGATAAAATCACGATAATCCGTTATTGACTTTGCATATTTCTCATAGGAAACTCCTTCCCGCCCAAAAGCCTTAATTACTTCAATCCCTTCGATGTACTCGACAATCGTACTATTCATATAACTATTGGCTTTGTTATATTTGTCAAAATTCTTTCCGCTGATTTTATAGGTAAGTATCATACATATACACGAAAGCGGCAAGGTAACCAGTGAAGCAAGTGCAACTCTCCAGTCTATTATAAAAAGTCCGGTAAAGCTTACCAATGGAAGAACCGCGTGTCCGGCACCTTCTGGAATCATATGAGCTAATGGAGGTTCGTTGTTCTGATTCACTTTTGGAAGCGCTGTCTATAT
>JAEWWQ010000151.1 GCA_023458855.1 Bacillota bacterium | reverse complement strand
CTCTGCAAAGCTGGATTGAAGGAAAAGATGCCGAAGAAATGGTTCCCTTTTTGTCTGATACAGAGCAGTATATATATGGACTTGAGGCAGGTCGGATTTTAAAAAAGATTCATTCTGTACCGACTTCGTTAATGCAAGAGGAGTGGGATATCCACTTTAATCGTAAAATCAACCGAAACATTCAAATGTACAATGAGTGCCCGGTAAAATATGAAAATGGACAAGTCTTTATAGATTATATAAATGCAAATCGTCATCTGTTGAAAGACCGCCCGCAATGCTATCAGCACGGTGATTATCATATCGGAAATATGATGATTGATAATGAGGGAAAATTGATAATTATTGACTTTGACCGTAATGATTATGGCGATCCATGGGAGGAGTTCAATCGCATCGTATGGTGTGCGCAAAAAGTACCATTATTCGCTTCGGGTATGGTAAACGGTTATTTTAATAATGATGTGCCAATGAACTTCTGGCGATTGCTAGTACTTTATATTTCAAGTAACACTCTTTCGACCGTTTCGTGGGCAATTCCCTTCGGACAAAGTAAAATTGACACTATGATAAATCAGGCAAAGGATATTCTTAATTGGTATCATAATATGAGGAATCCTGTTCCGACATGGTATAATTTTATACGGTAGCAGGAGTATCGGGAAAGCTGCTAAAGTTTTCTGGATTTCTTCTTTCAGAGGCTGTGGTATGATTTCTTTCAAAACAGTAATCTGCAAATATTTTTAAGTCAAAAGAAATTATAAAGTAGAATCAGGGGACAAACAGGAGAAAACAGAATGAAAATAGGAATCATACAGGCAAGTTCACAAAAAGAAAAAAACAGCATACTGGAGCAGTGCGTCAGAGAGGCCGTAAAAGAACAGGACTTTGAAGTGATAAACTTCGGAATCTATAATAATGCAGAAGAGTCGCTTTCTTATATTCAGATTGCGCTATGTATTAGTCTGCTTCTTGAAAGCAAAGCAGTAGACTTCATTGTAACAGGCTGTTCCTCAGGACAGGGAATGATGCTGGCTTGCAATAGTTTGCCAGGTGTAATCTGCGGCTATGCAGCAAATGCTTCAGATGCCTATTTGTTTGGCAGAATCAATAACGGAAATGCAATTTCCTATCCACTGGGTCTTGGCTTTGGATGGGCAGCAGAAATAAATTTGCTGGATACACTGAGAGCGCTGTTTCAGGAACCGATGGGGATTGGATATCCGCCTGAGGAGGCAGAAAGAAAACAAAAAGATACTGCACGGTTAAAAGAAATCAATGCTGCATGCAAGAGGAAACTGACAGAGGTGCTGCCAATTCTTGATACGAACTTAGTGCAGGGCGCACTAAATTATACTGTTGTGTATGAGTATATTATGGAACATGGAACGAATCATAAATTAAAAAAATTGATTGTGCAGATGAGATAGGGATTGGTGGAAAGATAAGAACATCATTCAGTGCTATTTATATGTCTCTGTGGTATAATCATGACATAATACTAATAATTTCAACAAATGTGTGAGGGGAAAACATGCTTGAAGAAGTTTATTTTATGATAACAAAATTGAATAGAGTATCTGTATCAAAAATCTGTCTATGACTATGTCTGGGCGGATTTTTTGCATAGCCATTAGCATATAAATAAAAGAATAGTCAATTGCCCGCTTAATGGACAAGATTAAGCGGGCAATATCTAAAATACTTTTGAATGTATCCAAAAGCAGTAGCAATTTATATATTAATGGATAGAAGAATAAAGTTCAATATTTTGAGATAAAAATGTGCAGGAAAGGTGGGAAAGTGAGCAGCAAAGATTTTTCTTTTATTTATCACATAAATTGAAAAATATATTTAAAAAGAAGGTGTGTAGATGATAGCGCATATTCATCCGGAGAATCCGCAACTGGAGCAGACGGTACTGGAGCATCTGGAAGGAACGGCACAATTTGCAAGGAAGATAGGAGCAGCAATCAAGATGGAAAATCTGTCATATTTGGCAGGTCTATACCATGATATTGGAAAGGGAAGAAAGAAATTCGAGCAGTATCTCAGAGATTCTGTTGCGGGAAAGTCAGGAAAAGCAAGAGGAAGTGTTAACCACAGTTCCGCAGGAGCCGTTTATATTTACCAAAAATATTATAGCGGAAATTCATTGCAAAAGCTGACAGCCCAACTGATTTGTCAGGCTATTCTGTCTCATCATGGATTAAACGATTGTATGTCTGTAGAAGGCGAAGATTGCTTTGTCGAGGGTCGCAAGACCCTTGTGGATTTGGCATACAAACAGTTAAGAAAAATAGTTTACCACTTGCACTATGACGGGAATTTGCTCAAAAAGCATTATCTGCACTATGAATGGGAATAAAGCTTTTGGTGCTATTGGACCATTAATTGGTGTTGCATACTTTTCTCTGATTTGGTATACTACACCTTAGGATTCAAACAGCAAACGGAAATAATCGGAGAAACAGATATGTATACGATGAAGTCGGATATGGAATTTCATACGCTTGCGACCGCTGCAATGCCAAATAGGCAGACAGCGTTATTTTCTATTTTATTTTCATCTGTAAGACGTTGATAATAATCAACGTCTTAATTTTTGCATGGAAGAAAAATAGGCAAATTGACGAAATGCAGAGATATGGGAAGAGGCTTATTATGTCAGATAAAGGTTTTTATAAGAAAGTATTTGCATTGGTATTACCCATGGCAATACAAAATCTAATAAATGTGGGTGTGATGGCGGCAGATGTTATTATGCTTGGAAAAGTAGGAGAAACAGTTCTGTCGGGTGCGTCTCTTGCAGGTCAGGTATTTTTTATACTGAGCCTGATCTTATTCGGAATCACTTCAGGTGCCTGTGTGCTGATTGCACAGTACTGGGGAAAACAGGATCACGAAGCAATTGAGAAGATTATTGGAATAGCAATGCGGATCGGCATATTGGTCAGTATTGTTTTTATGGTAGTTACGTTATTAATTCCGGAACCTATTATGCATATCTTTTCAAGCGAAAAGGAAGTGATACGGGAAGGTGCCGATTATATCCGTATTATTGCGTTCACCTATCCGATCGTAGCGTTTACAATGGTATATCTGAATCTGATAAAGAGTATAGAACGGGTCATCATATCGACAATTGTATATGCGGCATCATTAGGATTGAATGTAATCGTGAATGCAATACTTATTTTCGGATTATTCGGGGCACCTGCGCTTGGAATCCGAGGTGCTGCGATAGGTACACTTTGTGCCAGAATACTGGAACTGATTATCGTTTTCTTCTATGCAGCAAGAGTGAATAAGGAAATACAAATACGAATTCAATACTTCCTCCATCAGGATGTGATATTGCGCAAAGACTTTTTTAAATATAGTGGACCGGTCATTATAAATGAGATGATATGGGGATTGGGATATTCTGCCAATGCGGCCATTGTCGGACACCTTGGAAGCAGTGCGGTGGCGGCTAACTCAGTTGCTCAGGTGGCAAGGCAATTAGCAACTGTCATCGTATTTGGAATCGGAAATGCGACCGCGATTATGATAGGAAAGGCAATCGGAGAAAAGAAAGAGCAGATTGCAGAAATTTACGGAAAAAAATTTATTCAATTGGCGCTTATATTTGGAACCATTGGAGGTCTTGTGATTCTGCTGGTACGGCCAATTATAATAGCAAATCTGAATTTTACGGGACAGACAGCGGACTATATGAATACATTTTTATTTATGATGTCATACTATGTGATTGGACAGGCATTTAATACTGTCATTATCGTAGGTGTCCTGCGCGCAGGCGGGGATACAAAGTTTGGATTAATTCTGGATGCCTCTACCATGTGGGAGGCTCAATCCTGTTGGGAGCCATAGCCGCATTTATCTTAAAAGCTCCTGTAAAAGTAGTATTCTTCATACTATTGGCAGATGAACTGATTAAGATACCTCTTAGTCTGCATAGATATCGGAAGAAGAAATGGCTTGCGAATATAACAAGACAGTAATCTCTGCCAGGAGACATAACTGTTCTGTTATAAAAATAAAAACTATTCTAATAAGATGAAAAACGGAGGATGAAAAAGTGAGTCAAGAACAAACCATGAAACAAAAATTGATTCTTGGTATTCAGCACACATTAGCAATGTTTGGTGCAACCGTATTAGTTCCGGCGTTAACCGGATTAAATACATCCATTACATTGTTTTGTGCAGGCGTTGGTACCTTATTGTTCCATTGGATTACGAAGAAAAAAGTTCCGGTATTTTTAGGATCCAGCTTTGCATTTATGGGTGGAATCATTGCTATAATCGGGGATTCCAGAATGGGGGATCCGGATTTTATTGATAAGCTGGCGCAGGTAAAGGGAGCATTGATCATAGCAGGTCTTGTATATGCGGTATTTTCGGCTTTGATTAAGATCTTTGGTTATGAAAAAGTAAATAAATTATTGCCGCCGATCGTAACAGGTCCTATTATTATTGTAATCGGACTGCGTTTAAGCCCTACGGCAATCAACAGTGCCTTTTATTACAATGGGGAATTTAGTCTAAAATCAATATTGGTAACTGCTGTTATTCTAACCACAGTTATCGTAATATCGGTATTTGCAAAGGGTATTTTCAATCTGATGCCAATATTGTTCGCAATAATCATCGGATATCTGGTATGCTTACCGCTTGGTTTCTGTGATTTTACATCCGTGCAGCAGGCACATGTATTATCCTTTTTAGATCAGGATATCCTTGCGCAATTACTGACAGTGCCTGTGTTTAAGATGGACGCCATCATTGCGATTGCGCCGATTGCGTTGGTAACACTGATCGAGCATGTCGGTGATATTACGACAAATGGTGCGGTTGTTGGTAAAAATTTTATGGTAGACCCCGGCATTCACAGAACTATCTTAGGAGACGGTGTTGCGACTGCATTTGCTGGTCTTCTTGGCGGACCTGCAAATACTACATATGGAGAAAATACAGGCGTACTTGCGGTTACCAAAGTGTATGATCCATCTGTTATCCGCATCGCGGCAGTATTTGCCATTATTTTAGGTATCTTTGGAAAATTCGGCGGATTTATTTCCAGCATTCCTGCACCAGTGACCGGAGGTATCAGCATTGTGCTTTACGGTATGATATCAGCAGTGGGTGTCAGAATACTGATCAATTCCAAATTAAATTTTGGAAACAGCAGAAATTTATTAATTGCGGCTATTATATTAGTGATTGGTATCGGGTGTGACAGTATACCTATTTATGGTACAATTACGATTTCAGGACTTGCGCTGGCAGCTATTGTCGGTATTATTCTGGCAGTGGTGTTACCAGAGGGTGACGATAGTGTCTTAAGCGAATAAAATATGACAAGTATGACATCAGAGTGGTATACTATGTGTATAAAAGCACGTAGTATACCTTTTTTAGAATGAATACAGAGGGAAAATAT
Organism: Bacillota bacterium; assembly: GCA_023458855.1. Classification (GTDB taxonomy): domain Bacteria; phylum Bacillota; class Clostridia; order Lachnospirales; family Lachnospiraceae; genus SZUA-378. The sequence goes on along the minus strand of JAEWWQ010000151.1, from coordinate 916 downwards.
ATGGGATTACGTTTTTATATCGGAAGCTCCGGCGCCGGTAAAAGTTATAGATTGTATCATGATGTGATTGCATGGTCGATGGCAGAAAAACAGACGAATTTTTTGATTATCGTACCGGATCAGTTTACGATGCAGACGCAGAAGGATATCGTAACAATGCATCCGCACCATGGTATTATGAATATAGATGTATTGAGTTTTGGAAGATTGTCCCACCGTATATTTGAAGAAGTAGGGGGCAACGACAGACCGATTCTGGATGACACGGGAAAAAGCCTGATCTTACGTAAAGTTGCAGGCAGATTGGAACCAAAACTAAAAGTGATCGGCAGTAATCTGAAAAAAAACGGATATATACATGAAGTAAAATCATCTATTTCAGAATTTATGCAATATGGAATCGGCAGTGAAGAATTGCAGCAGATGATTGACTATTCGGGTCAAAGGGGAGCGCTGCAATATAAACTGGAGGATTTAAAGGTTGTCTATGATGAATTCAGAACCTATATAAGGGATAAATTTATTACTACAGAGGAATCCTTGACGATTCTTAAGAATGTGTTACATAAATCCAGAATAATTGCAAATAGCGTCATTGTTTTTGACGGTTTTACAGGGTTCACTCCAATTCAGAATGTACTGATACAGGAGTTGATGCGTTTATCAAAAGAAGTAATCGTAACAACTGTTATGGATGGACGGGAAAATCCCTATCAGATGGATGGGGAGCAGAAATTATTTCACCTAAGTAAGAAGACAATAGCGACGCTGACAAACTTAGCAGAAGAAGTAAATGTTTTAAGAGGAGAAGATACTATTATTCGGGAATATCCGGTAAAAAGATATGCGAACAATGCAAGTATGGCATATCTGGAGCAGGGGTTATTCCGGTTTGAAAAAACTTCCTATCCCGAAG
>JAEWWQ010000150.1 GCA_023458855.1 Bacillota bacterium | reverse complement strand
CTCCCTCCACAATATGATAGACCACATGAAAATCATAAGGATAATTCGTTTCACATCGCATTTTGAATCCATTTTGAAAACTTACATCTCCATCCGCAAAAAGATGGCAGAATACAGTATCTTTATTTTCTCCATAGGCATACTTACCAATAGAAGAGATTAGTCTTGCCACATTCGGTGGACAGCAGGCACATGCATACCATTTCGGCCGTACAGGCAGATCATGCTTATGGGTCGGAGATACTCCTGAAATTCCAGGTACCACTTCCAGTGGATTAACATAAAAGAAATTTTTACCGTCCAGCTGCATGCCTGCAAGAACTGTATTGTAAAATGCCTTTTCCATCACATCTGCATATTTTCCATCAACATCTATTTCTAACATTCTGGAAGCAAAAAACATTAATCCGATAGAAGCACATGTCTCCGCATAAGCAGTATCGCCTGGTAAATCATAATCAACACTGAAAGCTTCTCCTATTACGGTAGATCCTATGCCTCCAGTCACATACATTCTTCTCTCAGTAATACTGTTCCATAATCTTTCACAGGCTGAACGCAATTCTTTATCGTCTGTCTGGGAAGCAAGATCGGCCATTCCTGTATACAGATAGACCGCGCGTACGGCATGCCCTACAGCATCTGACTGTTCCCTGAGTGGTCTGCTGCACTGCATATAGTCGTGATTGTAAGGATCATTCCCCCATATTGTCCAGTCACGCTTCTTGGCTTCTTCTTCATAAAAATGAGGATTTTCTCCTCTGACATTGATAAAATGCTCTGCCAGCTCAAGGCAGTGAACATCACCAGTAACCCGATACATTTTCATTAATGCCAGTTCGATTTCCGGATGCCCCGGATATCCTTCAACTCCATCCGTTATAAATATCTGGTAAATATGCTCCATATTTTTATGCATCACTTTAAGTAGCTTATCTTTTCCTGTTGTCTCAAAGTAAGCACAGGCCGCTTCCATCATGTGACCTGCACAATACATTTCATGACCTTCCATAAGGTTTTTCCAACGTTTTTCTCTGTCCTTGATCGTATAATACGTATTTAGATAACCGTCCTTATCCTGAGCCTTTGCTATAACATCAATAAAGCTGTCCGCCATGTCTTCCAGTTCTTTATCAGGAAAGATACTCAACGAGTATGCCACAGCTTCCAACCATTTCGCTGCGTCGCTATCCTGAAATACCATACCGTAGAAACCATCATTTTCTTCTCCTCTTAATGCTTTTCCGGCATTGATAAAGTTCTTCAATACATTGCTTTTTTCTGCTCCTTCTACCTGATCACATAAGACCGCATACTGATATGGTATTACTACGTCTTTAACTAATTTCTGATAGTTTCCAATAAAACCTCTTCCTGACTTAAATGTATTCTGCTGAATCTGATTCTGTGTTTTCATGTTAATCCTCCGTTATATTGTTTTTAGTTGTTTCTATTTTCTATATGTATTATAATCACATTGTCCCTGCAAATATATGGATTTTTAGATTACAATTATGGAGGATTGTCTTGAACGAGATTAGAATTGCCAATAATTCAATGCCAACCATCAATGGTTGCGACCTCTGCATTGCTTCAGAATCTTTTTTCCATGCAGACAGAACCATTGATTTTAATGTTTTGATCTATGTGACTGAGGGGGTCATATACGTAACAGAAGATACGATAGATTATGAGATTCATCCAGGTGAGCTGTTATTTCTAAAAAAGGGGATTCATCATTTTGGAAAAAAGAAGATTCCAAGAGGCACACAATGGTATTTCGTGCACTTTTATATGGATCCAGAGACAACTTTCCCTGTTTTTATACCTTCTCATATTCCAATGAAACAATACGAACTAATCCAGTGCTCCATGGAACTTCCCAAATATCTTTCCGATCTGGGTGGCAGCACTTTAGAGCATTCCCTTAAATCCTTCGTAGATTATTTCCACTCCGATGATCTCATGCGGGAATGGAATATAAACAGCTGCTTTTTTCAATTACTGACCGATATCTCCATTTATCAAAAGGCCGTGTCCAAAAAACCTTCTTTATCTGATAAAATATGTGACTATTTAACTATTCATATGTGCGAGCCTTTTTCCTCCTTTGCACTTGAACAATATTTTTTTCTCAGCTATAAATACATGGCCGCAACCTTTAAAAAAGAAAAGCAGCTTACTATGCAGCAATATCATACTAAAATACGTATGAATGCAGCAAGTAAACTGCTAAAATCAACGTTGCTTCCCATAAATGAAATCGGAGAGCGCTTAGGCTATTCTGATCAATTATATTTCAGCCGCTGTTTTCATGATTTTATGGGAATGAGTCCTACTGTTTACAGAAAAACCCAGATTTATCTTTATTAAATACTTCGTATTACCCTGCATGGATTTCCGACTGCCACACAATTTTCAGAAATATCCTTTGTTACCACACTGCCGGCACCAATAACACTACCTTTTCCTATGCTGACTCCAGGCAGAATAATTACACCGCCACCAATCCAGCATCCATCACCGATTGTAACCGGAAGCGCATAAGTCCTGCAAAAGTACTCTTCACTTTCCGGATTCCAATCTGGATTTAAGCGCTCACTTAACTCTACAGGATGGGTTGCTGTATAGATTTGAACATTGGATGCAATTAACACATTATTCCCAATAATGATTTTGTTACAATCCACAAACGTACAATTCATATTGACAGACACATTGTTACCCAAAAAAGTATTACACCCATAATCACAAATAAATGGAGAACCAACTGATACATTCGTACCTATATTTCCAAACAGGCTCTTTAAAATACTACGTTTTTCATCCTTCTGTTCATAAGAAAGACTATTATATTCAGTAAGCAATTCCCGCGTTTTCTGTTTGTACTTTAAAAAAATAGTATCGTGGCAATTATAATATTCTCCTGCTAAGCACTTATCAAGTTCTGTTTTCATCCTTTATACCTCTTTCACTTTTTATCGGCATTCATTGTAATAAATCTATATCATCTTTCTCTTTCTCGCTTCAGTTACAGCAGCCGTTTTACTGTTCACTCCCAGCTTTTTAAAATTCTGCTTGTTATGATATTTCACATTTTCTACTTTGAGTCCCAACTCTTCTGCTATTTCTGCAGTAGAAAGCCCTTCTGCCTGAAGCTTTAGAATCTTAATCGCATT
>JAEWWQ010000149.1 GCA_023458855.1 Bacillota bacterium | reverse complement strand
ACTTTTATACACATTGTACTGATTCTTGCATTGTGGACTACAAAATTCTGCATTCGGTCTGCTTGCAAGAAAAGCCTTACCGCAATGCTTGCATACCTTGATGGAAGATTTCTCATCTGTCAGCATGAAGCTGAACATCATCTGTATTTCTAACAGCAGCGAATGAAAATCCCATACAAGAGTTGGTCGATCACGTAATTCCACATGATAGGTTGGTGCAATTCCACCAAAGGCAGCCATTCCCTGCTGATAAAGTCGCTTCTGATCATCGTTTAGAATGTCGTAATCCTGATAATAAAGGAAGCTGGTCACGAAGGTAAATGCCCAATCCTTAAATTCTTCCACAAGCCAATCAAAACGCTCTGCATATTCTTTCTGAAAACTCATGTTTACAGCCTGAGGTTTATTTTTCAGTGCCATTGTAATCGCCATCATATCTATATCGGTAATATCCCACCATGATTCCCGATTCCTCTTTGCAAAGGAGATTGGTTCAAATGGAAAGAAATAGGAAAGATACTTTTCTGTGGACATGGTTTCTTCTTTTATAAAGTGGTTTAAAGGAAAATAAACGGCTTCATAGGTTATAAATTCGGGTGTAGTAGGTAAAGCAGTCATAAATCCGAGCAGACCATATTTACTTACGAAATTCATGATTCCTTCTTTTAGTTCTTCCTTACCTGTTTCACTTTTCATACATAATAAGCCAAAATTGATTGCAGAGAGAACTAATTCATCGGCTTCTTTTATCGGATTATATAAGTTCATTTTTGCATCTTTGGCGGGCGTAATATATAAAATATCGTTGTCATCGGTGCGCCATTCATATCTATCATATCGTATCCAGTTGGAGGAACTTCTCTTAAATAACTGGTTCATGGTAATCCTTCTTTCTATTTGTAATCCGGTTAAATGAAAATCATATTACTATATTAACAACATATCCATCTAGCGTCAATGAAAATCGAATCAAATCATATCATATAAAATCAGCTATTCTCACCGTACTCCGTCAAGAAGTTTCGTTCTCGCATGGAAAGTGCGACGTTATTCTTTATCCGTTCCTGTAATGCCTTCAACAAATTTTTTCGCAACTTACGGATAACAGTATCTCTTACTTTACGAATATTACGGTCGCTCTGCTCACGAATACAAGCAACTCTTTGGTTGGAATACTGTCTGATTGCAAGATAATACAGAATCTCTTTATGCTCATCCTTTAATTCTTTGATTGCAGAAGAAATATCCTGATCTTCAATTAGTTCATGCATTTCAAAAGGACAATCAAAGATCGCATCTAAGAATTCCCCTTTTAAAATTTGTTTCCAGAATACATGCTGGATTGGATTTGGAATAACAATCATATCGGCAGACGCGCCCCATTCCAAGGGGACTTCATTTCTGCCTACTTCATGATAGCGTTCTTTACGTTCCCGATTCTTGTCTAGTCTATCCCACCAGTCAGTGACACATTTAAAATCCTCATCACTTCGTGCGGAAGCTTCCAAACGGGCAAGTGCTTCTCGTTCTAGTTCTCTTTTCAATTTTTTTCGTTCGGAAGCTTCTTTTCGAATGGGAGCTTTTGCTTCTTCTAACGCTTGCTCAAATTCTAACTCTAGCAGTAAAGCACGTTCCTTCTCATAAGCGTCTGCAAAGTCTTGAGGCACTATCCCTTCTTCTAATTCTAAATTGTTCTCTCTATTCAAATAAATTCCACCAATCCAAAATATTTTTCAAAAACAGTTCCGAATGCCACCTCTTATTTCTCCTATCTATGAAAGAAGTAATTATTTAAAAGAAAATAAGATTACTTTTTAAGAGAAGGGAGTGAAAACAATGAACTTTATCAGAAGTCCATCAGGTGGTTTGTCATGTATTGATTGATAAAATCATTGTAACAAACATATGTTCGAATATCAAGAGGAGGTGAAAAAATGGAGAAGAAAATGGAACAGACAGGCAGTAACACATTTACAAAACGCATTGGCACTACTGTTTATAAGGTCAACGTGTTTTTTAATGAAAATGCAGAGAAATCATTTGAAGAGAAGCTCATGCATCTAATGGCAAATGATTCGTCCTTGGTAGAAATCAGTAACAACAATCATGAATAATATAGCGCCGTAGTTGCGGTAGAAAGCGAGGTACTTTATGGCAAAGTCAACCAGAAGTTTAGAAGAACGAATTCAGGAGAAGAATCTCCGAGCACAAAAGTTAATTGAGCAGGCAAAGAAGACAGAAGCACAGGTAAAGCAGTTGGAGAAACGTCAGCAGGCAGAGGAACGAAAGAAGCGAACTCACAGGCTGATTCAGATTGGCGCGGCGGTGGAATCAGTACTGGATATGAGTATTGAGGAAGAGTATATTCCAAGACTAATTACTTTTTTAAAGAAGCAGGAAGCCAACGGAAAGTTTTTCAGTAAGGCAATGCAGAAAAGTCCGGATACGGACATGGATTAAAAGCATGGGGAGTAGAGATTTTTTCTCTATTCCCTATCAATGCTTTTATGATAGGGCGCACTTATAGACAACCAGAGGTCGTCTGTATAAGTTTGCCACAAGTGGCAACCGGTCTGCGCTTACGCTTGCCGGGCTCGTTCCGTCGGCGGGCATGTCATGCAGACCATTTGCATGGAGCAGTCTTTCGCAGACAGAGGTCTTGCACATGATTAAAAGCATATTCCATCAGCAATGATGGAATTTAAAACACACCGAAAGGAGTTGGTTACAATGGCAATTTTTCATATGACCATCAAGATTGTAGGCAGGAGCAAAGGCAAATCTGTTATTGCTGCTTCTGCCTATTTAAATGGAGATGTTATGAAAGATTATGAAACTGGGAGAACCAGCTATTATACTTCCAAGAATGAAGTGGTCTATACCAGACTGATGATGTGTGAAAATGCACCACCAGAATGG
>JAEWWQ010000148.1 GCA_023458855.1 Bacillota bacterium | reverse complement strand
ATTGGTGATTGCCCATTTTCCAGATTGATCTGCCTGCGCCTGAATGGAAGCCATGATCCAGCAGCCGTTAATAGTACCCGCTACAGTAGAATTATTCAGAGTTCCAACATATTGATCCCAGTCATTTACTTCAACCAGTACCCCGGATTTTACTAATTCTGCATAGGTTGACATTACTTCTTTCAGAGCGGCATTATCTACAATACTTGGATTTCCTTCTGTATCAAAAAGGGAAGCTCCTGCTGATTGCAGCATCATTACGATGACATCAGATTCACCAGCCTGGCAGGAAAGTAATGGTTTTCCTGTTTTTGCTAAGATATCCTTTCCTTTTTCAATATATTCGGACCATGTAATATCGGTAAAATCATCTATCGTGTAGCCAGCCTCTTCCAATACATCCGTTCTGTAGCATGCAATTACAGTTCCATTATCGAAAGGAACACCATAATTTTTGCCATCCACAACGGAATAAGCTGTTTTTGCCTGTGCAAACTTTGAATAATCAATTCCGGAGTTTGTTAAATCCGTAAATGCATCCGGATAAGAAATAACATTTTTCTGGAAAGCATTATCCTGCATCAGTAAGATATCCGGTAATGTGGATATGTCATTTGATGACGCCGCAGTCGTAATCTTTGTTTGTAGATCTTCCCACGGAGTCTCTATTACATTCAGTTCAAAATCCGGATGATCTGTCTTATAGATCTCTGCCGCCTGCTCCATTGCATAAATATTAAAGGACGGGTCCCAGCACCATACGGTAAGACTATTTTCTCCCCCTGCCGCAGTTGCTTTTTCCGCAGTCTCGGTCGCACCGCCTGCATCTTTTGTAGTGTCCGTAGCTGCATTCCCCGAGGCAGCACCAGACCCGCATCCAACAAGTGAGACTGTCAATACAGACGCTAATAATACTGTCAAAATCTTTCTTTTCATGTTTTATTCCTCCCATACATTTTTTGTTTGAAACGCCATAAAAAACAAAATTTTTTTAACTTAAGACTACTATTTTCGTCATAATGTACACTATTTTGTTTTTATATTGTTTTGTTATGTACAAACTATACCATGACATGTGTAGTGTATGTTATTATTTCCAATTAAAAAACACGCATATTCGACCATGAATATACGTGTCCTTATAGGTTTATCTTTTTACCAGCCCTTTAGCGCTGATATCTTATAGTTCAATAACTTTCCTTCATAATTTTCCGGATGTGTTTTCCACTGATACGGCGTAATCCCAAGAATTCTTTTGAAATTCCTATTAAATGTCGAAGCGGTCTGAAATCCACATTTTACGGCTACCGTTTCCATAGAGTCCTGATGCTTTTTCATATATTCACAGGCCATCTGGACACGGACTAAATTAATATATTCCATAGGCGTCATATTCATGTTGCGTTCAAACAGCCTTCTAAAATGTGTCTCGCTCAAATGACAAATGTCTGCCATCTGCCTGATTGCTATTTCTTTATCATAATTGTCACTGACGTAATCCAATGATTTTGCTATCTGCGTAATACTGGTCATCTGATTACGTACCTTATCCGCACTATTCTTATTCATTCTGGCAATCGCCAAGAGCAATGACTGCAATAATCCACGCACTGTTTCCACATAGAATTCTTTTTTATTTCTCATTTCATCACAGATAGACAATATAATTTTTGACACTTCCGGTGCATTTTCTGACGCTATACAACTTGCACGGTTATTAATACGTTTGATGATGTCTTCCGCAAAAAGTGGATTATCATAATAAACATCATGCAAGAAATTTTCCACATCCACAAACAGATACTCCCATCGGCTAATCGTATTATAATCACTATTCGTCGTATGCGGATAGTTCTTCGGAATTACAGAAAACATATTTGCGTCAAAACGATAATTGATATCATCCAGAACCAGATCACCTACACCGCCATAGCAATATCCAATCTCCATATAATTATGAAAATGCAAAAATTCTATTCCTGCTCCGTAATTTTGTATCCACTTTTCTCCCAGCAGAGCCAGTACCGGTTGATTCTGAGGAATCTCATAATAACGGAACTCTAATTTATCCTGTCTCTTTTTATGCATATCTAAACCCTATTTAAACACCTATGTTAACTGTACATGCCGCTACAGCGGCACAAATAATCAGGGAGAAGAAGACGCTTGCGGCTTCTTCCTGTGTGGGACTTAGTAATTCTTAGAAGTAGTTTTTTTACTCCTTAGAATTTCTTCTCACACTTCCAGACATGCCGCTACAGCGGCACAAATAATCATGGAGAAGAAGACGCTTGCGGCTTCTTCCTGTGTGGGACTTAGTAATTCTTAGGAGTAGTTTTTTTACTCCTTAGAATTTCTTCTCACACTGTTTCCTTACATGCAAGTATGCCGGGAACAGGAATGCATCTGCAAATATCCAGGCAATCGGACCTGCAAGACAGGCAGCGACATAACCAAATGCAGGTACCAGAAGAAAGCCTGCTAATGTCCTTGCTATCATTTCGAACACACCTGCCAATATTGCAAATTTGCTGAATCCCATTCCCTGAATCAGAAATCTTATAATATTGACAAATGCAAGCGGGATAAAAAATAATGAGGAAATCAATAAATACATTTGTACATTTTTAATAATTTCTATTTGCTCAGCGCTAACAAATAAAAGTGTTATATACCTTCCAAATACCTGTAATACTCCAAATGCCAGAAATGAATATCCTATGCCAAGAATCCCACATTTTTTGAATCCCTCACTAATGCGGTCGAGCCTTTTTGCCCCCATATTCTGCCCTGCATAAGTTGCCATAGTTGCACCAAGAGCATCAAACGGACATGCAAAAAACATATATATCTTAACTCCGGCTGCTATGGAAGCCACTGCAACTGAGCCCAGCCCATTTACCGCTGTCTGCAGAACAACACTGCCGATCGCCGTAATAGAATACTGCAATCCCATCGGAATCCCCATTCCGCAAAGTATTCCCATACAATGTCCGTCTGCCTTCAATTCTTCTCTGTCCAGATGCAGAATTGGAAACTTTCGAACCATATAAAGCAGACAGCAGATCGCCGATACCCCCTGAGAAATGACAGTTGCAACTGCCGCTCCGGCTACTCCCATTTGTAAATTCAATATACATACAAAATCCAGTATAATATTAAGGACAGATGACAAAGCCAGAAAAATAACAGGTGTCTTACTATCGCCTAACGAACGGATGATACCAGAAAGCATATTATAAAAATAAGTAACAGGAATTCCAATAAAAATAACAATTATGTAAGAGTATGATCCATCAATAATATCAGCCGGTGTATCCATCCAGATTAAAATATTCCTGCAAAGCAGTGATACAATAACTGTCATGATAAGTGCAAAAACAACACTCAGCCACATGCTATTGGCTACCATCTTACGCATGCCATGATGATCTCCTGCTCCAAAGCGATGTGCAATCGGTATGGAAAATCCACTGCATACGCCCATACAGAAACCGATGATCATAAAATTAATGGATCCTGTCGCTCCAACTGCCGCCAAAGCCTTTACCCCAAGAATCCTTCCAACAATAATCGTATCTACCATACTGTAAAATTGTTGAAATAAAAAACCAAATAACAATGGAACTGAGAATCCCAATATCAGTCTCATTGGTGAACCCTGTGTCAGATTCTTTATGGAATCTTTTGCCACTACAATATCCTCTTTTCCCAGACTTCTCTATTCTGATTCATATCAAAAACATCTTTTCCTGCCATCTTTCGGACAAGCTATTTCCGTTTTTCCTCCTTTGCACTGATAGCAGACTTCATTTGTCAATGCATCTCCGGCAAAGAATTCATCCAGATTATGGAGCGTTGTCTTCGCAATATTTTCGAGTGCCTCAGCAGTTAAAAATGCCTGATGCGATGTCAGAATTACATTTGGTCTGGATACCAAGAGTGCCAATACATCATCCTTAATCAGGGTACCGGAAAAATCTTCAAAAAATAAGTCAGCTTCTTCCTCATATACATCAAGACCGGCTCCTTTTACTGTCTCATCATTCAGCGCATTCAGCAGCTCCTTGCTGTCAATCAAAGCACCTCTTGAAGTATTCACAATGAATACTCCCTTCTTCATCTTTTTGAAAGCTTCCTGATCAATGATATGGTGTGTCTGTTCCGTTAATGGACAATGCAGGGAGATGATATCACTTTCTTTAAACAAGGTATCTAAATCCACATACTCAATTTCCTTATCTTTTGCCGGAAATAAATCATATGCAATTACATTCATTCCATATCCACGGCAAATATCCATGAATACTTGTCCTATCTTCCCGGTTCCTATGACACCTACTGTTTTGCCATGCAGATCCATTCCTGTCAGCCCTGCAAGACTAAAGTTAAAGTCCCTGGTACGATTATATGCTCTATGAAGCTTACGATTCAATGTCTGTAATAATGCCATCGCATGTTCAGCTACAGCATAAGGAGAATACGCCGGAACCCTTACAACATTTATTTTCCCGTACGCTGCCTTAAAATCTACATTACTGTAGCCCGCACACCTCATTGCAAGGACTTTAATGCCGGCATCATATAAGGTTTCGATTGCCGCTCTGTCTATTGTGTCATTTACAAATGCACACGCCGCATCGCATCCTTTCGCTAACTGTGCCGTTTTAGCCGTAAGCTTATTCTCAAAATATTCTATTTCATACCTTGTGTTTATTTTATCAAAATATTCCTTGTCATATGGTTTTGTGTCAAAAAAAGCTATTTTTTTCATACTATACGCCTGCCTCTCTGTCATGTTAATCATTATTTCCATAAAGTGTACTACTATTTATGATTATAACATGGTTTCCTATGTTACTCAACCGGAAGACTCCTATAAAATAACAGCGAATGGATAACCATTCGCTGCGTTTTCTTTCCGTTACCTTCCCTTATGTTTTTCTTTCCGTTACCTTCCCTTATGTTTTTCTTTCCGTTTCTGCTGTTTCAGTGCAAAGATTCTTTCATTTTCTTCTTCTTTCATCTGACGATTCTTCTGCTTTCTAGCTTCTTTGCCTTCTTCACGCTGAAGCTGCAAGGCCTGTTGGGACTTTGTTCCGATTCCCACACTATTCATTTGCTTCCTTACGCTTCTTTGCATGCGCTTCGGATTCAGCTTTCCAATTTGCTTTACTTCTGTCTCAACAGTGCTACTGAATCTCAAGTGATACCAGTTACGGACAATATACTGACAAACTTCATAATCCCTGGGCTCCGGACCGAATGTGACCTTACAGACGGCTAAACGCCCATCTACCATCCGTTCACAGATACCAATCCAGAAAGGATCTTCGAAATACACTTGAAACTTTATTGATACTTTGTCCATTCTACTTCCTCCTTAAAAGTGAAACAGACAAAGAATGGACAACCAAGGAGGCAGGTTACTGACAATCTCCCTTTATTATCGCGAACAAGAAAGACTGCTCCCGGACTACCTACCGGGATGTGTTTTTATCTTTGCATTTAAATATACCAAACATTATTTTATCATAAATTACTATCTCTGTGAACCGTCTCTGTAACCTTCCATCTGCTCATAGTTATCTGCCAGCTTATGTTCATTTGTTATCTCTGCCGGTGCCGGTCCAAGCTTAAATACAGGCTTTAACAAAATCGGGGTAATAATAGTAGTAATTACGACGACTAATACCACAGGGCCCAGACAACTGGAGCTAAGCAGACCAAGGC
>JAEWWQ010000147.1 GCA_023458855.1 Bacillota bacterium | reverse complement strand
GATAGGAGCCGTAACTTCCTCGCGTACGTCAGAAGTGCTCGCAACTGCCTGTTTTGCAATCTGTATATCTTTTCCGATGTTAGAAATCTGTAATTGATCAGAGAAACTTGTCTTTGCTGCCTGATTTGTCTTGCCTGTATTTTTTGCAGTATATACCTGCTGCACCTGTGTATAAGCTTCTATACGCATAATAAACTCCTCCTTCCATGGATTTTGAGAGCTCTCTCGCTTATTCCTATAATATTTATCGACCAGTTTAAAAAAGACTTTAGCTTTTTCTAAAAAAAACTGAGAGATATTTATACATCTCTCAGTTTCCTAAGGAAATCGCTCTTTTCTTAAGTTTTATAAATATTCTGCCACAATTTTTTTCATTCCTGTCTCTATTTCACAATTTTCATAGCAGAACTCACTCGCATAAAGCAACAATTTGCTCTTCCGAATATGCTTAAAGACAGGCTTCAGTATGTATTCTTTCTGAAACACATAAAGACATGACCGCAATCTGAATTGCATAAGATATTTATCACAATCTGTCATCTCAGGGAACCATTTCTTTTGCATCAGGTTCATTAATTCATCTGCCTGTGCTTTTTCGATATCCTGATCCCACTTGTCTCTGACTGCATCTACAAGCTGCATCCATCTTCCATCACGTTTCGGAGAAACAAGACTCATAAAATGGGCATCCTTATAACACCATAGGCACCAATCTATGTCTCTTTCCGCCATTAAGTCAAGTGTATCCCGCAATAGTTCTCCCGTAAAATCCAATTCTCCGCAATCAATGCCGTAACCAAATTCTCCGCAAAATGCAGGCCTTTGAAACGTTTCTCTGATAGCCAGAAGCTTATCAAGTCCATCTGCGATCTGCGCTTTTCTTACATTTCTGTCAAGCGTGCTCTCGAGAAGTTCCGGATGCCAGACAGTCGGATAATAATGAAACCCAAGTGCCGTCTGTCTATCTTCAAAATGCTCTAATCCCGAAAAATCCATTGAAAACATATCACCTTCCAGAACTATGACATGATTCTGGTCAACAGTCCGGATTGCTGCAATCGTTTCCTCATAATATTCATTTACCGCTTTCCAGTCAGCCATTGCCGGTTCATTCAGCAGATCATAGCCCATCAGATAAGGTTCATTGCGATACCTCTCTGCTATGGCACGCCATAATTCTGTCATCTGTCTTCTAAAGCTTTGATATTTCCAAAAAAGCGGGACGCCCAGGCTATTATCCGAATGCCAGTCCGGGTTCTGCCCACCCGGTGTCGTATGCAGATCCGGCATAATAAAAATCTGATATTGGCTTCCCAGTTCAAGGAGACGATCAAAGCATGCAAATCCCTCTTCCTTATAATGTTCGATATCGTTATCATCAATAAAGAGACGGTAATTAAAGGGAACCCTCACAAAATTCACTCCGCATTCTTTTAAAAGTGCAAAGTCTTTTTCTCCTATGAAATTACGCCTGAACTCTTGGAAAAAGTCCTCTTTGTTTCTTTTTCCATATACTTCGGCTACTGACTGCTGCATCATTTCATCCGGTGTGGGGATTCCCAGCATAAAATGCTCCATATTCAGCCATGTACCAATTCCGAATCCCCTGAGATGTATTTTTTTATTACAATAAGTAAAATGTGCCCCTTCTATTTTAATAAATTCAATGCCTGTTCCCATGTCCTTCCTCATTTTTCTGTTTCCAATATGAAAACTCCGTATGCGCCAAGCGTTATTTCCTCATTTTTCTGATAACACCTGGCCGTCAAAAGTTCTTTGCCTGAGACTGGACTTGCTACCACCATATTTTCCGAATTATGATTCAGCAGAAAGTAAAAATACTTGTCTCCTTTTTCCCGTATCGTGATTTCAAGAGATTCTTTTCCTGCCGTTGATTTTATGGCAGTACAGAGTTCTGCAGAATGCAGTACTTTTTTCTTTAAAAATTCCATATAAAATGATTCGTCAGAACTGGTTCCAACATAGAATGCCTCTCCTGTTCCATAGTGATTCCTTGTAATTACAGGCATTCCTGCATAAAATTCCTCTTCGTAAACGCTTAGGGACTCTGCTCCTTCCAGATGCATAAGATCACAAAGCATCCTCGCCGGATATTTTTTCCCTTCAAAAATAAAATGATTTGCTTCCTCTTTCGGCAGGGAATCTGTCTCTTCCACCCAGATACCAAGTAATTCTTTTAATTCTCCAGGATAACCGCCCACAGTCACATAATCATTTTCATTGACATACCCACTGAAAAATGTTGTGACGAATCTGCCGCCTGCTGCCACATATGATTTTATTGCCTCCGCGATGCCCGGCTTTACCATATACAAAAGAGGGGCTATCACGACATCATATTCTGAAAAATCATCTTCACAGGAAATCATGTCTGCTGGTATCTGCAATTTATGAAGTGCTTCATAATATTTAAAAATTTCTTCCGTATAGCGCAGATTGTTATTCGGACCCGCCGAATACTCTACTGCCCACCAATTGTCCCAGTCAAAAATAATCGCAGTCCTTTTTACAAGCCTGCTTCCAAGAATACTGTCACCCAGCTTATCGAGTTCTTTTCCAAGTTCTGCTACTTCCCGAAACACACGCGTGTTCGCATTGCCAACATGATCAATCACTGCTCCATGATATTTTTCACATGCGCCCGGGCTTCGCCTCATCTGGAAATACATGACCGAATCAGCTCCATGCGCTACTGCCTGATAACTCCAGAGCCGCATTACACCCGGTCGTTTCAATTTATTATTCGGAAGCCAGTTGGAAACACTCGGCGTCTGCTCCATAAGCCAATAAGGCTGTCCCTGCTTCAATCCCCGCATCAGGTCATGGCGCATTGCTATATATGCAGGTGTCTCACCATTTCCCGGATAATTATCATAGGAGATAAAGTCCATATACTTTCCCCACTTTTGATAATCAAGCTCTTTATACAACCCCATCAGGTTTGTCGTTATCTGCGCATCCGGTATATATTTCTTGATTGCCGCATACTCTGCCTTATAGTTATCAAGGAGCGAATCACTGCAAAAACGTGCATAATCAATGGAAATCCCCTGAAAAACTGTACGTCCGCCGTCAAATTCCTCACTTTGCTGATTTGGTACCACGATATCTTCCCAATCATAAAAGGTATGCCCCCAGAATGAGGTATTCCACTCATGATTCAGCTTATCAAGTGTACCGTATTTTTTCTGCAGCCATACTCGGAATGCTTTTTCACAATTTTCGCAATAGCATCTTCCGCTGAACTCGTTATTTACATGCCAGGCGATTATATTTTTCTGGTCTTGATAACGTTCCGCAATTTTTTCCGTCAGCAGTACCGAATATTTCTGGTAGGTCGGACTATTGGGGCAGGAATTATGCCTGCCGCCGAATTTCCTCCTCATACCACTCCATTCCGTTCTTAAAATATCCGGGTACTTTCTTGCCATCCATGCCGGATGTGCTCCTGTTGCATTTGCCATGCATATCTGCATTCCGTTTTGAGTCACACGTCTTACTGTATCATCCAGCGCTGAGAAATCATAAGTCTGTTCATCCTTTTGCAGCATTGCCCAGTTGAACACATTAATTGTTACAATGTCAATGTTGGCCTGATTAAAAAGCCGCATGTCCTCCTGCCACACTTCCGGGCGCCACTGTTCCGGATTATAATCTCCGCCATAAGGCATTTTGTTCATACCATTTTTCCTCCTGTTATCCTTTTATTCCTGAAAATGTCATTCCTTGTAACAAATATTTCTGTGCAAAGCAGAATATCAGTATCATTGGGATCATAGAACATACCGTTCCTGCCATAATCAGATTATAATCCGTCCGATATAAGGAATTAAAAGATGCCAGCCCGATCTGAATCGTTTTTAACTTATCGCTGTCAAGATAAATCATAGGTGCAAGGTAATCGTTCCACATAAAGTTAAAAGTAAAGATGACAAGTGTTGCAAGACCCGGCTTACATAAAGGCATCATGACGGAGGAGAAAATCTTCCATTCCCCGCATCCATCAATTCTTGCCGCCTCACAAAGTTCATCCGGTATTCCCAGCATGAACTGCCGCATCATAAATACACCCAGTGCACTGAAAAGCTGCAGTATAATAATGGCGGTGTGGGTATTGTAAAGACCCATTCCCTTAATAATAATGAACTGTGGAATCATGATTGCATGCCACGGTATCATCAGGGTAGCCAGGTAGCACAGGAATATCTTATCCCGCCCCGGATATTTCATCTTTGCAAAAGAATAAGCGGCCATGGAACAGGTCAGTATCTGTCCGATCGTTACAATAACTGACAGTTTTATTGTATTTAAATAATACGTTAAAAACGGAACCTTTGTCCATACATCCACATAATTTTGTAATCTTATTTCCTTTGGAATCCATTGGATCGGATAGGTAAAAATATCTTTATTATATTTAAAGGACGAAGACAACGTCCATACAAACGGCATTAACATTGTAATTCCTATCATAAGCAGAAATAAGAATAGCACTATCTTCCCAATCTGCTTCTTTTTTTTCACATTCATTTTTTTGCTCCTCTCCTACATATAGGTAACCCACTTCTTTTGTCCACGGAATTGAACCAATGTAATAATCAAAATAATCAGGAATAAAAAGTATGCCATCGCTGAGGCATAACCATATCGCATATATTTAAATCCTTCCTGATAGATACGATACACCAGAACATTTGTAGCATATCCCGGTCCGCCTTTTGTCATTACATTAATTAGATCAAATACCTGAAAAGAACTGATAATCGTAAGTATCGTTACCATGAATGTTACAGGAGAAAGCATCGGCAGGGTAATCTTAAAGAAACGCGTAACTGCGTTAGCGCCATCAATCTGTGCTGCCTCATATAGTTGTCTGGGAATCGACTGCAGACCGGCAAGCAGCATGATCATGTAATAGCCAGTCTGTTTCCAGACTGCAACAATCATGACCGACCATAATGCCATGGATGTAGATGCCAGCCATTTTGGCGGATTCTCCATTCCGATTCCTTGTAAAAAGGAATTAATAGGTCCATTCATAGGATTAAACAAGACCGACCATACAATACCTACCGCCACCATAGAACTGATTGACGGAAAATAGTAAAAAGCTTTAAATGCATTACAGCCCCGGATTCCGGTATTCAATGCTACTGCCAGTAAGATGGCAAGGATAATTGTAACTGGAACCGTTACAATCGTATAAAGAAAATTATTTTTCAGCGAAACCAGAAAATAGCCATCACGAAACATATTGATGTAGTTCTGTAATCCCACAAAGTTCATCTTCTGAAAGCCATCATAATCCGTCAGGGAAATCGCAAAACCCATAATAATCGGCACAAACATAAAAAGAAAAAATCCCAGAAAATTAGGGACCAGAAATAGATATCCTTTGATATAGTGCCTGAATTGGGCCTTATGTATTATTTTTTTCTTTGCATCGTTCATTTATCTTCACCTCATAATTCAAGAGAGGAGAAGCCTCCGGCTGACCCAAATGCTTCTCCTTCCTCTTTCACTTCATTATCTTCTATTTTGCATATTTGGCCTTAATTTCATCACGTTGCTTTGCAAAATCCGCCATGGTTTCTTCCAGGGTCTTTTCACCGAGAAGATATAACTGTGCCTGTTCATTGAAGCTATCATTTATTTCTCCATAGCCTTCCTCGTTTGGCTGCTCCAAGACTTTCTTTGCATCAAAAAATACCGATACACTATCTCTTCCGGCTGCTTCCATATAAGCGTCCGCTGCGCTGTCGCCCGCATAGGCATGAATCATACCATTTTTAGAATAAATAACAGAGCCTTCTTCTCCACAAAGGTATTTCAGGAAATCAAATGCTTCGTCAGGATGCGTGCTGTTTGCTGTAATTGCCGCAAACTGGAATTGTCCCCATGTGCTGCCTGGCTCTACCCCGTCCGAAACCGGCATCGGAGCTACCTGCCAGTTAATATCGCATTCACCTGCTGCCGCATGTTCCAGCAGCATCTGTACACACCACTCTCCATTCGGAAGCATCGCTGCTCTTCCGCTTTCGAATTCACTAATATAATCTGGGTTTGTGGCTACTATTTCCGAATAGCTCATATGGGACTGATCTTTATTATAAAAGCGATCCAGTAACTCAAGTGAATAGGATACTTTGGAAAGATCGTCATCATTTACATACTGACCTGCCTGTGTTGCTGCGAACTGATAGATCCAAGGAACCCAATAACCTCCATAAATGCCTGTTTTATCTTTGATTTCCTTGGCAATATCACCGTATTCCTCCCAGGTAAGCTGCTCCGGATAGGGAATGCCGGCCTGATCGAAAATGTCTGTATTATAGTAGAGTGCCCAGCAGGTACTTCTGGTCGGAAGTGCATAGAATTTGTCATTTATTGAACTTCCATCCCACATTTCTCCGTATTTACTGGTATCGAGCCCACTATCTGCAATTTTATCAGTAATATCTAACAATGCGTTGCTGGAAGCATAAGTAGTAACCTGTGCCATCCCTCTGATATCTACCAGATCCACATCGGAGTTACCTGCCAGCAGCACCTTCAGTTTGTCATCATAATCTTCACTCGGAATAACTGTCAGATTTACATTTACCTTATCCTGTGAGGCATTGTATTCATCTACCACCTGTCGGATATAGGTCTCCTCATCATGCCAGATATAAAACGACAAATCTACTTTTCCACCTGAAGATTCCTCTGCAGCCGTTCCGTTTTTACCATCGCCTTCCGAAGATGTTGCCGCAGTACCGGATCCACATCCGCTCAGCAGCCCCGCAACAACTGTCAATGTTAAGAACGCAGATAAAACTTTTTTCTTCATTATTATTTTTCCTCCCTGTTTTGGTTTGTTATAATAATAAAGGGAAGATTGCAACTAAAAAAGGTGTATTTCTTTTCCACCTATCTAAACTTTTCTAATGCTATTAATTCGTTATGATTTTCCTTCTCTCTGTTTCAAATTGTTCCATTGTCGCATCAAGACTTCTTTCTCCGCGTATATATGCTTTTCCCAGATCTGTGAAAATCTGGTTGATATCTTCATACCGGTCAAATACCGGAATCTCCTGTATTCGGAATGCGTCAAAAAATACTCCTACATTTTTATCTCCCACAGCTTCCTGATAGACCTTGCGGATTTCCTCGCTGTTATAAGCACTTAGCATTCCGTATTCTGCATAAATTCTTGCACCCTCTTTTCCCCCGACATATTTTAGGAACTGAAAAGCAGCTTCTTTTTCGGTACAGGTGCTGGTCATGCCGGTAAACTGGTATTGCCCCCACGTCGTGCCCGGATTCATGTCAGGATAAATGGGCATAGGTGCCAGATCCCAATTCACATCCGAAAGTCCTTTTTCCTCATCGTCCATAATCATGCCTACGAACCATTCGCCCATCGGCATCATGGCTGCTCTTCCTTCTTCAAAGATATCCAGCCAGTTCTCTTTTTTTCCTTCCATTTCCTGAATACTCATATGGCTTTTGTCTATATTCATAAACTGGTTTAAAAGTTCCAATGACTTCCTTTGATAAGTCTGATCGTCATCATATAGATAGTTCGATTTCTGAATACCCGCAAAGTTAAATGCCCATGTAGGAATGTAACCGCCCCACACAGTCTCTCCCTCGTCATTTACTGTCTTAAGCCTGCATGCAAGTTCTCTGTATTCATCCCATGTAATCTGCCCTGGGTATGGTTCTCCCTGCTTGTCAAAAATATCTTTATTGTATACAAGTGCCCAACAGGTACTTCTCGTCGGCATTCCGTAGTACTTGCCGTTTATCATAATATTATTATACATATTACCATACACAGTTATATCAATATCGCTTGTCAGTATATTCTCGGTAATATCTGTAAGCATACCTTCTGCCTGATATCTTGCCATCTGTGAGATACCCCGGATTCCTATGATATCTATTTTCTCTCCGTTCTTCATCAAATCAACAATTGTATTATCGAAGTCATCACTCACGAGCACATGCATCTCTACCTGGATGTTGGGATTGATCGCATTAAAACTGTCAACAATCGGGCGCATATAGGACTCTTCCTCATCCCAGGTATAATAAACAAGCGAGACCGACCTGCCTGGATTAACAACATTCTCCGTTTCCTGTTCAATGCGCTGTTTTTCCCTGATATCCACATAGAGAAATGCAAGTAATCCGAAAAGGATTATCCCAACTGCCAGAATCACGCCTGCCCTCTGTTTAAACTGCTTCATTCTTCTCCCTCCCCCGCCTTTCATGACCATACCCATCTTTTCTAAATATCATGTTCCCCGTCCCCCTGCAAGGTGGATAATATTTCAACCCTGTTTTCCATTTGTAACCTTGAAATCATTTTTTACTCAATTTATAATGAAGTTTATAGGGGGTATTTCCATGTTTTATTTTACATTTATTTTTCTGTTTGCTTCTATTTTCCTGCTCATCATGGATAAAGGGAGTATTTCGACCAAATATTTGATTTATATCATGGCTTCCTATACGATAGCACTTTATTCTATGATGTTCTATCTGTCCAAAGATACTTACTATTATAATACCGTATATAATTATTTTTCTCTACCGCCTTCCATGTGGAAAATCATGATGTTTTCAAATGTAAAACGAGAACATCTTATTTTTGTTATGAATTTTGCCAGCTTATGTGTACTCTATTTTGCTATTTGTTTTGCGTTTTCTTTTCAAATTTTTGAAAATCCAAAACCTGCGCGCCTGGCCAAGATTTCTATTGCCTGGCTACTGATTTTGGAATTTTTATTTTACCTGCCTTGCACGACAAAATATATCTATTTAGGACTTTATCCCCACTATCTTACTTTTTCTCAATTTTCCATATTATCTGAAAGAATACAGATTCTTACCACTGCATTAAATACAGGAATCGTGTTAGCAAGCATCATTATCCTGCTTTTTTCTTATCATAAAGCCTCTCCGCTTCGCATGATCCGCCTTCATATTTTTGCAGTAGGATTTTGTTATACATTAGTTATGGTTTCTTATCTGTTTATTTTTGGCACTTTTCCAAGAATCCTTATAAAAATATCAAAAATAGCAGGAGCCGTTACCTATTTGTCTATTCCACTCAATCAAAATAAGAACGTGAACCAGTTTTTTCCCTTCTATCTGATTATTACTTTTTTATTAATTGGTTACAGCTTATACTGTTTTTCTACCGTCAATCACAAGATCACCCAGCAGACATTTTCTCTCTCAAAGGAAATTGCCGCCTCCGATACCACTTCAAAGGTATTCTGCCATTATATGAAAAATGAATTGCTGGCAATTCAGTCTGAGGTAGAATTACTTCAGGTCTCCGGTAAGGACGATATATCCCGGCAAAATGTGATAAGACGTTGTGAGAACCTGTATAATCGTCTTGACAGTATTCACAAGAGCACCAAACCCTCTGAGCTCTGCCTGACAGAGGTAAATCTCTATCATTATATAGAAGAAATTTTATCACACCTGTCCCATGAGCTGCGTGGCTACCATGTAGAACTGAAAGCAGAAGTTCCCTCCCTCACGGTTATGCTTGATACTAATTATTTTGAGCAGGCTCTGCATAATATTTTTACAAATGCCCTTGATTCCATGAATGAACTTCCTTCAGAACGTAAAAATTTAATTATTTCAATTCAGCCAATGAACAATTGGGCTGTCATTTTAATAAAAGACAGCGGAGTGGGTATCTCCAAAGATAATCTCGGTAAGATTTTCGATCCTTTTTACAGTTCTGCCCCGGTTGCCAGGCATTGGGGGATGGGCCTGTCTCTGACGCACAAAATTATTTCCGCACATGAAGGTTACATCGAGGCGGAGAGTCAGGAACACATCGGTACCACCATAAAAATCATGCTGCCACGTTTGATTTACCTTAAGAATTAATGATACAATGTGATAGCTGTTTGTTTCAACCGGAAAGGAGTCTTTGATAACGATGATAAAAGTATTAATAGTAGATGACATTCATCCTATTGCCAAGCGATATGAGTCGATCTTAAAAAAGGAAGGAGATATTGAGGTTGTGGCATGCGTACAGAGCGGTTATGAGGCTGTCATGATGGCAGCCCTGCATAAACCGGATGTCATTCTGATGGACGTGGAAATGGAAACAAGGACAGCAGGACTCGATGCTTCTAAACAGATTTTAGAAAAGCTGCCGGAGACCAAGATTATTATTTTGACAGTCTATGAAGATGACGAAACCGTATTCGCCGCCTTTCAGCTGGGTGTTACAGACTATTTTTTAAAAAATTCAGCCCCTTCCGAAATTATAACATGCGTAAAAGATGCCTACAGCGGCATGTCACCGATACGGCCTGCTATCGCTCAGAAAATCCGCAGGGAATTTCAACGTGTAAAGAACAACGAAAACAGCTTTTTCTATTGTCTGCAGATTGTCACCCAGATGACGCAGACAGAGCTTGACGTGCTGGATCTGATGAGTCAGGGCTATTCACGATCTCAGATATGCAAAATCCGCTGTGTAGAACTTTCTACCGTCAAAACACAGATTCATAGTATCCTGAAAAAATTCAATAAGGATTCGATGGGCGAAGTTATTTCACTTGTCAATCAACTGCAGATTATGGACTATTTAAGGAAGGGGCAAATATAGTGCTGTTTATTCCCACTTAAAGAAACGGAGGGAAATCGTTATACATATCACCGCAATTACCACCATCACAATCACCGGGACAAGAACGCTCTCTATTGGAAGGCCAAGGGATGCAGCTTTGAGAAGTTTTATTCCTTGTGTCAATGGCATTATATCCGCTACTCTTCGGAGCGCAGCAGGCATTACCTCGTAAGGCAGCGTAGCTCCCGAAAAGGTAAGCATCGGGAAATATAGCAGGCTGGCAGCGACACTTGCTATCTTCATGTCTGGTGCAATTCCTCCCACCAACAGTCCTATACTGAACATGGACAACATGACCAGTAAGTATGCTCCCAGGAATTGAAGCCAGGAACCGCGTAACTGATAGTGAAAAAATATTGCCCCTGCTGCATATACAAGAATAAGTGAAATAATGGAATACAGCGCGTAAATAACAACCTGTACTGCCAGAATAAGTGCAGGGCTGGCAGGGGTTACCTTGAACCTTTTTAATATTTTTCTGCTTCGATAATCAGATATCACTAATGGGAGCCCCATCACACCTCCTGCGCAAATAGCAATGGTGGATACTGCACCGAAAGATTGCTCCAAAAAGGTATACTCTGCGCCGTCAAACGCGGGTCTGTTCCCGAATACTGCTCCCAGGATAATAACGACAACAACAGGCATGCAAATGGCAAAAATAAACATATCCATCCCACGGAGGGATAACTTGATCTCTGCTTTAAGTAAGGCTCTAAATGTTTTCATTTTCTACCTCCTCATAAGTATACCAAAGGTATGCATCCTCAAATTTTTCGTAAGGACTGGTTTCAATTGCTTCTTGTACTGTGCCGTAAAAAATGTTTTCTCCCCTTTTCAAAATCATAATTTTATCGCACAAGGCTTCTACCTCATCCATGAAATGAGAGGTCAATAAAATAGTAATTCCTTTTGTCTTTAATTCTGAAAGGCTCTTCCACACATCCCGCCGTGCTTTGGTATCCAGTCCAGTAGTGAGTTCATCCAAAAATATGACTTCCGGGTTCGGAATCAGGGCCAGTACGATGAAAAGCCGTTGCTTCTGCCCTCCCGACAGCTCACTGACCAGACTTTTCAGCTTGTCAGAAAGTCCGAATTGTTTTAGCAGCGCATTATAGTTTAGCGTTTTTTTGTAAAGTGAAGCCGTAATCTCACAGAGTTCATCAACTCTTATTTTATCCTGATAATTAGCTTCCTGAAATTGTACACCAACCTTTTCAAATAAATTCTTCCTC
>JAEWWQ010000146.1 GCA_023458855.1 Bacillota bacterium | reverse complement strand
ACAATAACCTGTCAGCATGGACAGATCGTGAATATGTACATCTCCATTTCTATGTGCTTCTGCAATTTCTTCATCATAGATCTCTGAAAGCCAGTAATTGGCTGTTACTGCTCCTGAATTGCTCAAGATCAGTCCTCCGACCGAGTACGTCACAGTTGAATTCTCTTTGACACGCCAGTCCTCTACTTTTACATAATTATTAACTACATCCTTATAGTCTAATATGGTAGACTTCATTGTTCGTATTTTTTCTCTCTGCTTACGATAAAGAATATACGCTTTGGCTGCTTCCGAATAACCAGCCTGCTCCAAAACCCTCTCTACACAATCCTGAATGTCCTCTACATGAACGGAACCATCCTTCACCCTATTTTGAAAATCTGCTGTGACTCTGAGTGCCAATAGGTCTACAATATCATTATTATATTGTACATCCGTTGCATTAAATGCTTTCATAATCGCATCATTAATCTTGGTCAAATTAAAAATAACATCTCTTCCATCTCTTTTGATAACGCTGAACATCTAACATTCTCCCTTCTCTTTCGGAACTCCCGCTCATAGCTTGTTTACATAATCTGGTAAACTCACCGTTATTGATATTGTATCATCATCACTTTTCAAAGTCAATCCGCAAACACAATATATTGTGTTTACATAACGCATGCATCATAACATATAGTGTTTTCTTCTCCTTTTTTCGTACAATTTTACCTAAAAAAGCAGAGGAAATTTGGTGTTTTTCCCCTGCTTTTCATTGAATACCGTGACTTTTTTCCTATTCTATCTTGTCTGTAAAAATTCATATTCCCTTTGCGCCTTTGCATCATCAGGATACAAAGCCAAATATTTTTCCATATTAACTGCTGCCTGCTTATATTCACCCAGATATTCGTATGCAACAATCTCATTATACTGTAAGGTTTGCATCAGATCGTTATTTTCCACTGCAAGAGCCGATTGAAAAGCTTCCAATGCAGTCTGATAGTCCTTCATCTTCATCTCACATAATCCTAATTGATTATACACGTCAACTTGTGTCGTATCATTTTTTAAATAATTAAGATATACGCTGCTGGCATAATTATAATCTCCCAACACTTCATATGTCCTGCCCAGCATCAAAATCACATCTGCATTGCCGGAAGACTCTGTCCTGGCTTCCTCCAGAAAATTTCTTGCGCTGTCATAATCCTGTAAATAGAAGCTGATTCTTCCTTTATCATAATTAGACATACTATCACTATTGTGATCCAGCAAATCCTTCAGATATTTTTGTCCTTCCTCTGTATATCCATTCCGGTCAAAACTCAGATAAATATTAATATACATATCATAATCCGTCTTCGCCAGTCTGAGCGCCTCATTGAAATCAGCAACTGCAGCGTCGTGTTCACCACTATCCAGCTCCACGCTTCCGCGCAAATAATAGGCATCTGTTTCTTTTGGTTTCAATGCTATGATAGAACTGTAAATCTGAATTGCTTTTTTCAACTCGCCTGTCTTGTAGTATGCTGTTGCCAGATAATAGTTGATATCATAAGTAATACTGTCGGGACCGGTCTTATTATAAGATATGGCTTTTAATAAAGCTTCTTTTGCTTCCTCATATTGCGTAAGTCCAATATACGCAATTCCCTGTCCCCTGTAAATCAACTGCTGATTCTCACTATTTACAAGTGCCTTTTCAAAACATTCCAGTGCTCCCGAATAATCAAGATTCTGAATTGCCTTCATCCCTGCATCTATATTCTCATGTTTGTCATTCAATCCGCACCCTGTAAGCATGCAAACGGTCATAATAACCGATAACAGGAGTACAACCCCGCCTGCTTTTTTCATGGTCTTTCCTCCAAGAGCATTATCTTATTTCAATAGAGACAGTATAGCAAACTTTTTGATGTTTGTCATATACTATCTGACCCCGGACAGATCTTTTATCACTTCTCCTGCTATAATTAATCCTGCTACTGAGGGTACAAATGCATTGCTGCCCGGAATTGCTCTCCTTGAAGTACATGTCCTGACTGCCCCTGGCGGACAGATACAATGTTCTTTACAGCTAATCGCCATATCCTCAATTGGTTTTCGTGCAATTTCTTTTGAATATACGACTTTTAGCTTTTGAATCCCCCGTGCCTTCAATTCTTTTCTCATTACCTTTGCCAGTGGGCATACACTTGTCTTATAAATATCTGCTACTTCAAACATAGTGGGATCCAGTTTATTTCCGGCTCCCATGCAGCTTATAACAGGCGTATTACACCTTTGTGCCTGCATCACAAGTTCTATTTTGGCCGTTACAGTATCAACCGCATCCACAATATAATCATATTGTGTGAAATCAAATTCTCCTGCGTTCTCCGGCAGATAAAAACAGGCATGTGTATGCACAATTGCATCCGGATTAATATCCAGAATGCGTTCCTTCATTACATCCACTTTCTGTTTTCCCACTGTTTTTCTTGTGGCAATAATCTGTCTGTTAATATTGGTAAGACATACCTTGTCGTCATCTATGATATCAATCGTTCCCACACCGCTCCTTGCAAGTGCTTCAACGGTATATCCTCC
>JAEWWQ010000145.1 GCA_023458855.1 Bacillota bacterium | reverse complement strand
GATATAGATAATGCGATCTGCCCTGTCATTAGTCATAAATGCATATAGTACCTGCTTTCCCTGCCTTATCAGTTTCTCTTTTTGCAAAAGAAGATAAATGGAGAATACGAAACCAATTAGGAAATTTACAATTCCACTGATAGTACCTGACATAATAGTTACGGCCGAAGCTAAAACGTTCGAAATCCCATTCTTTGATAGATTCATTAAATTACCTGCAAGTTCTTCAATATTAAAACTTAATGAGGAGAAAAGCTCCTCTATCTCATGATTATCCGTGGCTATCTTTTCAAACCATGCTACCATAGTTTCTGTAGCTGTTGGAATCTGCTGAATGAGTGTGGTAAGTGATTCTGTAATCCGTGGTATAATAAGGCTGACTACCAATAGCAGCACTAATAGAACGAGTACTATGGTCACAATCAGTGCCAAAATTTTTTTGAAACCTTCATTTTTGATGTTCTTGAAAACTTTATTTTCCAGACTGGTCATAGGAACATTTAAGATGAATGCTATACAACCGCCGATAATAAATGGTATCATAACACCACCCACTGTTACTGCAGCGCTAAATACGACTGACAGATTCATACAGATGGTAGTCAGAAGAACGGTAAATGTTATAATGCCCAATAAAATACGTATATTTTTTCTGTTAAGCTCCATATGATAATTCCTCACTATTCGATATTACAATATTGATAAAATATATCAAAACTACCGAAATATGTCAATTCACAACCTTTTACCAGTAGGAACAAAGGTAACGATAGTGAGTGATTTTGATTGTAATATTACACCCGGATTATATTGGACGAAAGATACCAGGATAGGAAAAGTAAGAGTTACAACCGAGCCTACACCTTTAAGGGTCGAATCGGAAAACCTTCCGGGAAGGAGACAATTATGGGTGGTCAATGATGCGGCAACATATATTTACCATTCCACCGACCCTCAATTTACATTAGAAAGCGGGAAATATATTTTTAATGTACCTGCAGAAGTAATTGTATATGACTTGGATCCAGATGAGGATCTGACTATTTATGCCAAAACAAAGGAGTATCCAGTGACAATCAGAGTGTTTGAGGTGAAATAATATGGCATTGACAAGTTATCAATTCAGAAATCAGCCTTACTGGCTTGGCTTTGTATTTGCAGGTCAGGCTTTTACGGTTTCTTATAGGAGTACAATCAAACCAGGAGATACTTTATATATTCAAATATCCACAGGAAAAGATACCATTACGCATATAACAAATAGAATAATTACAAGTCAGCTTGAGCAGTTGGGAATAAAATTAATAGAAAATCCGTCGTTTATAGACGGAAAAAAACAGATTCCTGTAATCAATCTGGATGGCAGATCTAAAATACAGGCGGCTACATCATTTTATTCAGATGCTTCAGATGTTTATGGCGGAATAAAATTGGAAGAAAGCATGATACCAAGGTGCGCATTTTATGGGGGCTCTCCGGTAGAATCCCTTTTGTATGAAAGAATCCTTCGCTATGATACCAATTACATTTTAGCAATAACAAATGAAGGTTTTTATCCTAATAATACGGTAGTAAGTATGGCGTTTTATGAATCCGGTAATTAGTTATAATGTAAATTAGGCAATCGTAATTTTATAAAAAAATGCGGGATATAGGATTACAAGAAAAGAAAAAGATGGTAATGTAGAGATAGTTATTTTACAAATGTACAGGCATAATGGAAAGAGAGAAAAATAGAAATGATTCAATCTATAGTACACATTGCGTTAGTAGTAAGAGATTATGATGAAGCAATTGATTTTTATACAAAAAAGCTGCACTTTGAATTAATTGAAGATACGTATCAGGCTGAGCAGGATAAAAGGTGGGTGGTCGTATCTCCGCCAGGGTCAAACGGAACAACAATATTACTTGCAAGAGCATCTAAGCTGGTGCAGGAATCTTTCATAGGAGATCAGGCAGGTGGCAGGGTTTTTTTGTTTTTGGGAACAGATGATTTTGAACGGGACTATAAAGAAATGAAAAATATAGGGATTGAATTTGTAAGAGAGCCCAAAAATCAGGATTATGGAACAGTAGCAGTATTTAAGGATTTATATGGTAATCTATGGGACCTGGTTCAATTTAATGAAAATCATCCAATGTTTCATAGAGTGAAATAATCGGCAGCATCTAGGGAGAATATATAGTGAGATATCTAGATCATTTCAGTTTTCCGGATTCAGATCAGGAATTTGATTTTTTTATGTCAGTTGTAAGAACGTGTTATGATTCGTTCTATCCGTTTAAGATTTTGTCCCAAAAGGATTTTCATAGAATAGATTTTGAACCAATTACTATTTTGTATGGAGGAAATGGTTCGGGAAAAACAACGGTACTGAATGTTATCGCGGAAAAATTAAAAATATCGCGGGAAACCATTTATAACCGTTCCAATTTCTTCGAAGATTATACCTCATTATGCAAAGTGAAAACCAACAGGGAACTACCGGAAGAAAGCAGAATTATCACAAGTGACGATGTATTTGATTATATGTTAAATATCCGCACATGGAATGATGGTATTGATGGAAAAAGAGAAGCACTCTTTCAGGATTATCTGGAAACTAAATATTCAACATTCCAAATGCAGTCGCTGGACGATTATGAACAACTGAAAAAGGTAAATATGGCAAGGGGTAAAACACAATCTAAATTCGTACGTAATAGATTAATGGATAATGTACGCGAGCGTTCCAATGGGGAAAGTGCATTTATGTATTTTACTGAGAAAATCAAGGAAAATGCGTTATACTTATTGGATGAGCCTGAGAATAGTCTGTCTGCAAAAAACCAAATCAGACTTGTAAAATTTTTAGAGGATTCAGCCCGGTTTTTTAACTGTCAGTTTGTGATTTCAACACACTCGCCATTTTTGCTGTCATTAAAAGGAGCAAAAATATATGATATGGATGAAAATCCGGTTGACATAAAGAAGTGGACGGAATTGGAAACTGTGAGAATTTTTTCGGATTTTTTTAAAAGTCATGAAGAAGAATTCGATAGATAAGGAAGGTGTTAAGTGATATGTTTCTGATAATGGGAATCAGCAGCGGGGAGAAGAAACTTCAATTTGACCAGCTTGAGATATGTAGATTTTGCGGAAAATATGGACACATTGAAGTATATATGACATATACGTACTTCATGCTTTTCTTCATTCCAATTGTAAAGTGGAATAAACATTATTATGTCAGAATGGGTTGCTGTAGTAAAACATGTGAGATAGAACCGGAACTTGGAAAGGCGATAAAAAATGGAGAAGTAGTTCATCTGAATATGGATGCTTTGCATTTTGGACAGAATGAGAGCAATGTCAGGAGCTGCTCCCATTGTGGATTTACAACAACAGATGATTTCCAGTACTGTCCTAAGTGTGGAAATAGCTTTTAGGAAAAATCTGTTCTTGCTGTTTTATTACATTTTTGTTGATTCCCTCACAATCAACTCTGTATTTAATATGATTTGTTTGTCTGCAATGCCTGGGTTCTTAATTTTTTCAATTAATAATTCGCATGCCTGAAAACCGATTTCAAAAGAGGGTTGTTCTACAGTGGTGATTTTTGGGTCGCAGATTACTGATAATTCAATGTTATCAAAGCCTATGATGGATACGTCTTCCGGAATACGAAGGTTCAATTCTTTTGCAGCCCGTACAGCGGCTACAGCAAACACATCGGAAGATGAAAATAATGCATCCGGTCTGTTTTTTAAACTTAATATGTGTTTGGCATTAGATAAGGCTAAATTATAGTTTATAGAAGAAATATGACAGATCCAATCTGGATTTTGTTCCAGCCCTGCTTCTTCCAAAGCTGCAATATAGCCTTTTTCTCTATGTCTGGCATACTTAAATTTCTTATTGGAATTAATCATTCCGATTTTCTTACATCCTGTGGATATCAAATAATTGACTGCCTTTCTGGCACCCTCAAAATCATCAATACTTACGTAAGATACACCATAATCTTCTGCATACTCTGAACACATGACCACAGGACAGCGAAAGCAAAGTTCTTTTAGTAGTTGATTGGTAGGTGCGGAAGAAAGTATTAGAATTCCGGCAAGGGAATTGTTTTTAATAATATTCAGATAATCACTGCTGTCTGTATAAAAATCTTTTGATTGTAACAGAAGAACGTCATATTCATATTCATGGGCAGCTTTTTGTACACCGTCAATAACAGGACTGTTAAAAGGATTGCTGAAATCTGGGACACACATCAATATAACTTTGCTTGTGGAATCGTTAATTGAAGAAGGAGATTTTGGCTGAAAATTTAATTCTTCCATAACATCCAGAACTCTTTGTCGGGTCTCTGGCTTTACCGTATCTTTATGATTGATAATTCTGGACACCGTAGCAATAGACACATCAGCTCTTCTGGCAATTTCTTCTATCGTAATATTGGACACTTCATATTCCTCCCATAATTAAACTCGTTTACAAACAGTATATATAAAAAAAAAATCAATGTAAAGTAGAAATGTAAAAAATGTAAATAATGCGATTGTATGGCAAAGATAAATTAAAAAAGAAAAGTTTACAAATTTACATTTTAAAAACTAGTTAATATATACAAAGTGAATTCAATTTATCAAATATTATTGACAATAATATAATAGGATGCTAAATTTGAAAATGTAAAATTTACGTAAATGAATAAATGTTTACAGTAAAAATAATGCAGGAGGAAATAAAATGATTCGAGTAGGAATTATTGGATGTGGAAAAATTGCACAGGTTCGTCATCTTCCGGAATATGAGGATAATCAAAACGTTGAGATAACAGGTTTATATGATATGAACCTGGAAAGGGCTGAAAAATTAGCGGAAAAGTACAAGGCGAAAGCATACGATTCCTGTAAAAGCTTATTGGAAGATAGTAAAATCGATGCGGTCAGTATTTGTGTAGCCAATAATGCACATGCTGAAACAACAATTGCAGCGATAAAAGCAGGAAAACATGTTTTGTGTGAAAAACCTATGGCAATGAGCATTGAGGATTGTGAAGAAATGGTACGCGTTGCAAATAAGAGCGGAAAAATTCTTATGATTGCACAGAATCAGCGTTTAACGCTGACACATAAAAAAGCCAAAGAAATAATTGCCGATGGGGAACTGGGAGATATCGTTACGTTCCGCACTACATTCGGACATGGGGGACCGGAAACATGGGGAATTGACTCTAAGGAGGGTGTCTGGTTCTTTGATAAAGAAAAAGCAATTATGGGTGCAATGGCAGATCTGGGTATTCATAAGACTGATTTAATTCAGTACTTATTAGGACAGAAAATTGTTGAAACTACTGCAAAAGTAACCACTTTAGACAAGCGGTATGCAGATGGAAGTTTGATTGGAGTTGATGACAATGCCATTTGCATCTACAAAATGGATAAGGGAACCATAGGAACCATGACGGCTAGTTGGACTTATTACGGAAAAGAAGATAATTCAACGGTTATTTATGGAACAAAAGGGATTCTAAGAATTTATGATGATCCGAACCATTCGCTTGTATTGATTTCAAAAGATGGAAAAGAAACCCATTATGATACCGACCAGATTCAGACAAATGATAACCAGACAAAATCAGGTGTCATAGATGCGTTCGTTGAATGCCTTATGGAAAATAGAAGCCCGGATATATCGGGAGAATCAGTTATAACTGCGATGCGTGCGGTATTTGGCAGTCTGGAGTCTTCAGAGACCGGAAAAACAGTAAAAGTGAATAACTAAAAAGATCAGACTAAAGGTAAAGGAGAAAACAGACGTGAAAATGGGATTTGTAAGCGCAATACTGGATGGCTGGAATTTTGAGGAAATGATTGATGCAGCCAGCAATATGGGATTCTCATGTGTGGAAGTAGCCTGCTGGCCGCAAGGAAAAGCAGAGCGCCGTTATGCAGGGGTCAGTCATATTGACGTTGACGAAATGTCAGATGAAAAAGCAGCATATATAAAAGAGTATTGTGCAAAGAAAAATGTAGAAATCAGTAGTCTTGCATTTTATCCGAATATGATGGATGGCAATTTGGAAAGCAGAGAAATGAATATTCAACATCTGAAAAAAGTAATTCTTGCAAGTCATAAGTTAGGCGTTGATATGGTGACAACATTTATTGGAAGAGATCAGACAAAGACAGTAGAGGATAATATGATGCTGTTTAAAGAAATCTGGCCTCCAATTGTAAAAACAGCAGAAGAGAATCATGTAAAAATTGCAATTGAAAACTGTCCGATGCTTTTTGGAGCAGAGCAATGGCCGGGTGGACAAAATCTTGCCACGACGCCAAAAATCTGGGCAGAAATGTTCAAAATTATAGACAGCCCTAATTTTGGATTGAATTATGATCCAAGCCATTGTGTATGGCAAATGATGGATTATATAAAACCAGTCTATGAATTTAAGGACAAAATCTTTCATGTACATTTTAAAGACATTAAGTTATATCAGAGCAAGCTCGAGAAAGTCGGTTGCATGGCGTATCCTCTTGAATATATGAGCCCAAAACTGCCTGGTCTTGGAGATGTGGAATGGAAAAAATTTATATCCGCATTAACAGACATCGGATATCAGGGATATGCGTGTATTGAAGTAGAAGACAGAGCATTTGAAGATTCCAAAGAGCGTATTTTAGATAGTTTACGTATGTCAAAAAAATATCTGGATCAGTTTGCCATGTAGCAAATGAAAGGATAATGACCCAAAGGGTTGTTATAGATAAGTCGCTGAATCAAGAAAGTGACAGCCAAAATAAGGAAGGAGATTTTGAAATGAAAAAGAAAGCATTAGCAGTATTGTTATGTGTCGGGATGGTTGCGGGTCTTGTAGGATGTGGTAGTAAAACGACTGGGGCAGCAGCGACAGAAACAGAAGAAACAGTGGAAACAACAGCGGCAGCAGAATCCACAGAAGAGGGAACTTCTGCAGAAGCAGGAGAGGCTGCAGGAACTCACATCTATGTATTGACGCCTACAGAAGATCATGGTTGGACTGGTTCGGTTGCAACTTTTGCAAAAGAAAGCGCAGAAGCAATCAATCAGGAAGGCACTTATACAGCAGAAGTCATTACATCGGCAGACGCAAATGAACAAATATCACAAATTGAAGATATTATTGCAAATTATAAGGGGGATGGAAAAACCGCAGTGGCGATGCTGCCTCAGGATGATACTGTAGAATCAGCAATTCAACAGTTGATCGATGCAGGAATTCCATACACAGCATTTGACAGAATTATCGAAGGTGTTGCTGCCAGTGCGGTAGCAAATGTAAAGGGTGACAATAGTGGTATTGGTGCAGCTACAGCAGCTTATTTTGTAGGACTTGGCATGAAACCTGGGGAAAAAGTATATGTTTATCAGGGAGATACCTCTTCTGTGACAACATTACGTGATATTGGTTTTGTTGATTACTTATTAGGTAACTTGGAGTATGAAGGCGCTGCAATTGCAGAGGATGCAAAATGGACACAGGAACAGATTGACAGTGCTATCGTTTACACGGGTGCGATGAATTGGAGCCGTTCCACAGCAAAAGAACACTTCGAATCTCTTATGAGTGATTCCGCGAATGCAGATATCAAATGGTTTTATGCGGAGGATGATGAGTTAGCCATGGGTATTATTGAAGCATTAAATGGGTCGGGAATTGATGATACCGTAAAAGAAAAATTTCTTGGGAACCAGCCAGTAGTATCCGGTTGCGGAGGCTTGGCGGAATTATATGATGTCATCGGAGGAAAACAGTATGCAGATATCGTAGGACAGTTCGGTGGAATTATGTCTGCTACCTATAATCCTTCTATGATTCAGACAACAATTGAACTTATGGTAGATTATCTGGACGGTAAAACAGTGGAACAGGATTGTGTAGTGCCGGTTAAAATTGTTACGGCAGATAATGTCGATGAATTTGAGCCATTCTCATAAATCAGAGAATCAAAATTGTCTGCTATTTTGTGGATGCAGTGTAATGCTGCATCCATAGATAGAAAGTTGGAGAAAATTATGAATATTCTAAAAATGCAAAACATTTATAAGTCTTTTAATGGAGTTCTTGTCCTTAAAGGTGTAAATTTATCGATCAATCAGGGTGAAGTACATGCACTTCTGGGAGAAAATGGGGCTGGGAAATCTACATTAATGAATATTTTAACAGGTGTTCATACTTTGGATTCGGGAAGCGTGGAGTTTGATGGAAAACACATGGAGAACACAACAATAAAAGAATCCGAAGCCGCAGGAATTGCATTTGTGCATCAGGAATTAAATTTATTTAATGATTTAAAAGTATTTGAAAACATTTTTTTAGGTAAGGAATATATTAATAAATTTCATAAGCTGAACACAAAGGCGATGATAGCAAAAACGCAGGAATTATTTGAAAGTCTTGGAGTTTCTATTGATCCAGATGAAGTTGTTTCAAATTTAAGCACAAGCGAAAAGCAACTTCTTGAAATTGCCAAGGCATTGTTCTTTGATGCAAAACTTTTGATTTTAGATGAACCGACCACTGCGCTGAATAATGAAGAAATCAAACATTTATTTTCTATCTTAAAGAAATTAAAGAAGGAAGGAAAAACATTTATTTTTATTTCTCACAAAATGCCTGAAATTTTTGCGCTTTCTGATCACTATACCGTATTCCGAAATGGTGAATTCATACAAACTGGCAGTATCGAAGAGATAACTCCGGAAGGTGTTACAAAGCTGATGGTGGGAAATAATTATTCTGCAAAGGATATCTACGTAAAAAGGGATTTTGGAGATATTGTTTTAGAATTGGAAAACTACTCCGGAAACGGATTTAAAAATATTAATTTACAGGTAAAAAGGGGAGAAATACTAGGACTTACCGGACTCCAGGGAGCTGGAAGCAGCGAGCTGCTTCAATCGATGTTTGGAATTGGTATACCCGCAGACGGAGATATAAAAGTGTTTGGGAAAAAAATAAAAAGCGGTGATATACGGGTCGCCATGCGAAATAAAATCGCCATGCTGGCGGCTGACCGTAAAGAAAATTCAGTTGTTCAGGGTATGTCAATATTAGAGAATATGTATATTTC
>JAEWWQ010000144.1 GCA_023458855.1 Bacillota bacterium | reverse complement strand
CATTATCCAGCAGTTCCCGGCTGGTTCTTACGATCTCTGCTGCAAGCTCATCATACTCACGGATATACGTTTTCGGAAGCAATACCTGGTTCCTTGAGATCTTATCAATTCCACGCATCAAAGCATAGACAGGTTTTGTTGTGTATACAGAAATAGCAACAGCTACCAGAATTCCGATTAATAATGCCGTCAGCATCGAGCCCGCCATCCGGAGGACAAAACTGTTCGAGGCCTGCTCCAGAATATCCTTATGTACGATACCCGCTAATATCCACTGGTTCCCTTCAAACGGGGTATTACTGTTATAAACCTTAAGTATCTGGCAACTTGCCATATGCTTTTCTGTCATATTCTCAAAAACAGCCCTATATAGACCATCCG
Source organism: Bacillota bacterium (assembly GCA_023458855.1). Classification (GTDB taxonomy): domain Bacteria; phylum Bacillota; class Clostridia; order Lachnospirales; family Lachnospiraceae; genus SZUA-378. The sequence continues at coordinate 2,331 of JAEWWQ010000144.1, read as the reverse complement.
TCTTTTTTTCGAAAGATATCACACCGCCGATCGGAATCTGTAACTGATATTGGGTTCCTGAAGTAATGACTGACCGATACTGGGTTCCGCTTGTAATTACTTCGTGGTTCAATATTCCACCGGTCGAATTGCATATAACATATCCGGCATTTTCGTCCACCGTAATGTCTGAGCTCCCCAACAGGCTTTTCATAAATTCAGCTGCAATATCAATACCAATTACTCCGTATACTTCCTGATTCTTATCAATCAGCGGAACTGTGTATGTAATTACTTCTATGTCATTTGGACGTAATCGAAATACCGGCGACCAATATCCCAGATCTTTTGCTTCTATCTTATCTTTATATTGCCTTCCGCCAACATAAGGTTTATAGTAAAAATCATTACTCTCATCAATATGGATTCTGGTGGACCAGAGCGCATCCAGGGTATATCCCTTCTGTAACAAAAATTCTCCTGGGCCCGCTTCTACCATTATATCGCTGTCATCACTGGAATAGGAGGAAGGGCTCATATCACGTAAATATAATGCGTCCTTTTCCTGGCTATTCTCTTTCCCATTTAAAATAATGAAACTTCCAGTGGCTTTACTCGATCTTAACATCTGACTGACCAGCGGCGACAACTGCTCCAGTAAAATAATTCTCTCATTCGGATTCTGCATTATATTCTGAATCGTATCCGCTCTGTTCGTACAAAAAATATCCGTTATCCGGTTTACCTCAACAAGGACATCTTCCATGTCAGACCAGTCTGCCATCTGTCTCTCCAGAGAAGTACTCTTTGTCGAAACCGTATTTATCAGGCTCTGCCGCTTACTTTCCGTCAGCTGACCGGTTGTATTCGATATAATAATTACACCGGCAATAATACAAATCTGTAAAATAGCAGTTACGATCATTGTTTTCATGATTTGCGTTCTTAGTGTAATACTTCTCTTTTTCCTATACACAACTGTCTCTCCTCTAGTTCGTTCCGATTGCAGTTAACGCCTGACTTAATGCAGCATACCATTCTTCAAAATGTTCCTCTGATACATATTCCTGTAATACGTCTTCTCTTTTCCTGCCATTCGACACTCTGGCCCTTGCTTCCTTATAATCCTTTTCCGCCTGCTCCAGCATCAGCGTGTTTAATATGGTCCTGACCTCATAGCTCTTTGAAAAGCCTGGCATTGTATATAAACTGCTCCCCTCTATCTGGCTTATTGCATTCAGTAATACGGCTCTGTCAAGGCTTTTGTATTCTTCTTTGTTCTTATCCATATATGTAGTAATTGATTTTTCTGAATTGGCTGCCTTTTTTACCGGTAAATAGCCTGTCTGAATTGCAAATTTCGTATTTCGCTCCGTTTCTGTCACCCACTGTAAAAAAATGACGCTTGCATATTCCTTATTTTGGGTGCTCTTAATCACTGCCATGTTTGCCCCCTGCTGAATTACATAAGGACTGCATCCCTCAAAATCTGGAACCGGCAACACTTCACATGTAATCGGATACGGTTCTTTATCTTCATAAGAGACTTCAGATGGAAAATAAACATACCCTGTCGTTGAAGAAACTGCTGCAATCACTTTACCCAATTTAATATCATCCGTTCTATAGGTGCCTGTGTGAGAATAGTAGCCCTTCACATAGGGAACATAATAGTTATCCCATAACCTTTTTATGGTAACTTTATCTAACTCGATTTCCATTTCCCCGTTTTTTTCTTTTATAATCTCATGCCCGAGCTGTTTACTCCCCACCAGCATATAATTTGCGAAAGCGTCACGCCCAAAAAAACTCCTGCCGCCACTCCATTCGTAATACTCCCCCGCCACCTTTGCGACCCCTTCCCAGGTAGAAAGCTCTTCGATCTTTGCTCCCGATTCTTTGGAAAAAGTGTCCCAGTCCGTTTTGTTCAACAACATAACTTCCGTACTTTTGGCGACGGGAAATAATTTCCACTCCTTCTTATCTCCTAATGTTCCCTCTTCAATGTAAGAATCTATATATTCCGCCTTTTTCTCTTTACCGATATAGGTATCCAGGTTTACAAGAATTCCCTTCTGGTCAAGAAGCACTGCTGTGTCCGCATAACACTGTACAATATCAGGAAGCTTTTCTGCTCCTACTCTTTTTGCCAGAGAATCTTCCAAGGCCTGTGCAAGATCTCCAACACTGCTCTTACTCTTAGCTGTAACTATAATCCCCTGCTCTGATCCTACTGTCATATTGAACTCATTTACCAGTTCTTCAAAGGCAACTGCCTGGGCACCGTTATAATAATGCCAAACTTCAATTTCCTGTGGGTCGTCAGGTGACACTCCATAATCCTTTTCCGCC
>JAEWWQ010000143.1 GCA_023458855.1 Bacillota bacterium | reverse complement strand
ATTATGGTAGACGGTACAGGTATGTGTGGGGCCTGTCGTGTTACTGTTGGCGATGAAGTTAAGTTCGCATGTGTGGATGGACCGGAATTTGACGGACATAAAGTCGATTTTGACCAGGCGATGAAACGTCAGCAAATGTATAAGACAAAAGAAGGAAGAGATTTCTTAGAAGTCCAAGAAGGAGATACACATCATGGCGGATGTGGAAATTGCGGAGGTAACAATTAGTGGATGTATTAAAAAGAGTACCAATAAAAGAGCAGGATCCAAAAGTGCGTGCAACAAATTTTGAAGAAGTTTGTCTGGGATATACACAGGAAGAAGCGATGGAAGAAGCAGCCAGATGCATTAACTGCAAAAATGCACAGTGTATAAAAGGGTGCCCGGTGTCTATCAATATTCCGGCATTTATTGAACAGGTGAAGGGTGGAGACATTGAAAAGGCTTATCAGATTATTAGTGAGTCTTCTGCATTGCCGGCAGTATGTGGACGTGTATGTCCGCAAGAGAGTCAGTGTGAGGGAAAATGTATCCGTGGTATCAAGGGGGAACCGGTATCAATCGGTAAATTAGAAAGGTTTGCAGCTGACTGGGCAAGAGAGAATAATATCAGACCGGAAGGTGCCAGAACTAAGATTGATAAGAAAGTGGCTGTAATCGGTTCCGGTCCGGCGGGTCTTACTTGTGCGGGTGATCTTGCAAAACTGGGATATCAGGTAACAATATTCGAAGCATTGCATAAGGCAGGCGGTGTTTTGGTATACGGTATTCCCGAATTCCGTCTTCCAAAGGATAAAGTAGTACAGAAAGAAATTGATAATGTGATAGCTCTTGGAGTTAAGATAGAAACAGATGTTATAATTGGAAAATCAACAACCATAGATGAACTATTAGAGGAGGAGGGCTTCGATGCTGTATTTATCGGATCGGGAGCAGGACTTCCTAAATTTATGGGAATACCAGGCGAACAGGCAAATGGTGTATTTTCTGCAAATGAGTATTTAACAAGAAGCAATCTTATGAAAGCATTTAAAGAAGGCAGCAGAACGCCTATTATGCGGGGTAAAAAAGTAGCAGTTGTTGGCGGCGGTAACGTTGCAATGGATGCTGCAAGAACAGCATTAAGACTTGGGGCAGAGACACATATTGTATATAGAAGGAGCGAAGAAGAACTTCCAGCCAGGGTAGAAGAAGTTCATCACGCAAAAGAAGAAGGTATTATCTTCGATTTATTAACGAATCCGACGGAAATCATGACGGATGAAAATGGCTGGGTAAGCGGATTGAAGTGTATTAAAATGGAACTTGGTGAGCCAGATGAATCAGGAAGAAGACGTCCAAAAGAAGTCAAAGGTTCTGAGTTTACGATAGAAGCAGATACGGTGATCATGTCTCTTGGAACTTCTCCAAATCCATTAATTTCATCTACAACAAAAGGTCTTGAGACAGATAAAAGAAAATGCATCGTGGCAGAAGAAGAGTTTGGTAAGACGACGAAAGAGGCTGTATATGCAGGAGGGGATGCAGTGACAGGCGCAGCAACAGTAATCCTTGCCATGGGAGCCGGTAAAGCTGCGGCAAAAGGAATTCATGAGTATTTATCTCACAAATAGGAAACCTATTTGTGACGTTTGATCGGCATGTCGGAAAGTTTGATTTTAATTTTTATAAGTAAGTATCAAATGGAGGTAAACTTATGGTACATCATATTGTATTATGGAACTTTAAGTCGGAATTATCAGCGGAGCAGAGGAAAGAAGCTGGTGAAACAATCAAAAAAAATCTTATCGCGGTGAAGAATCAGGCAAAGGGTGTGGTAACCTTGGATGTCTTGATTAACGAACTGGATTCGAGTAATAAAGAGATTGCATTAATTTCTGCTTTCGAAACAGTTGAAGACCTGAATGCGTATCAGATTCATCCGGAACATATAAAGGCAGCAAGTTTTATCAAGACAGTGACATGTGACAGAGCATGTTTTGATTACAGCGAATAAGTAAATGGGTCAATCAGTAGTCGCATAGATGAAGATTGACCTATTTCTCATAGTTCATGAAAAGCAAAATATTTTATCAGATAATTTGTTTATAAGAACAACTATTTGGGAGGAGGAATGGATATGCCATGGTGTCCGGTATGTAAGAATGAATATGTGGATGGTGTCAGAATATGTGCAGATTGCAAAGTAGAACTGGTAGATGAATTAGAAGAGAGGAAGGAGAAACCAGTTACTTTTGGAACAGAGGAAGAAATGCAGAAGCTGAATGATTTTCTGCAATACAATCAAGTTCAGTCCGGTAATATAGAATTTAATGAAAAGGAACAGATCTATGAAATTTTTGTGAGTCCAGAGGATAGGAAGCAGGCAAAAAAATTAGCTTCCATATTTATGCAGGAAGAGGCCTTAAAAAATCGGCAGGAATCAGAAGAATCAGAGGAGCCTTGCAAAGATAATGCGGAGCCGCTGCTCTATGAAAATAAGAGTGACAAAGCAGAGAATTTTAAGACTTCTGCCTATACGCTTATTTTAGTAGGAGCTGTTGGTGCGGTAGTACTGGTTCTCTCTGCCTTAAAGGTATTTCCTTTTCAGTTCAGTATATTAGCTTATGCTGTAATGAGTATTTTGTTTGGCTTGTTTTTGATTATGGGCATTTTATCTTTTGGTTCTTATAAAAAAATTGCCCGGGAAGCTGTTTCAGAAAATAACCTGACAAGGGAAATCAAGGAATGGTGTACGGAAAATCTGAACGCAGACAGAGTTGATGAAGGATTATTTACGGACGAGATATCAG
>JAEWWQ010000142.1 GCA_023458855.1 Bacillota bacterium | reverse complement strand
ACTTATTACACCATTGACTGCATCCTGATTAGCAGCAAAGACACCCACAAGATTATCTGTTGCAAAGATAGTATTTGCTGCTGACTGGATATCTGCCTGGCTTGTCGATGGTGGTACTGTAACAACGATTTTAACCTTTGCTGCATTGGTTGACGGTATTGTCCATTTTTCTTGTCCTGATACATCTACGCATCCTTTCAGCCCATCTAAAGCTTCCAATTGTGATACCATCTCATTGATGAAGCCGTCTACGCGGGACACAATAGATCCTGATGTTGCATCCTGTGCCAATACCCCGATTACAGTTGGAGCTTCTTCTGTTCCTGCCAGAATAGCCGCTTGAAAATCTGCATCTGCCACCATGTTCTTTGCTACGTTAGCACCTGCATTTTCATTATCTGTTGCTGCTGTTGCAAGAACTGCCCCTGTTGTATCCCCTGGTACGCCTGAGTCAAATCCGATAACCGGTATCCCCTCTTCTTTTGCCTTTGTCAATACTTCTTCCAAAGCACTAGGATCACATGCTGCAAGCACGATTGCATCCGGTTTCTGGTTAATTGCTGCCGCCACCTGCTCTACCTGTTGTGATACATTACTTTCTGCATCAGGACCATTCGTTGTAACTGTTACCCCAAGATCTGCAGCCGCATCATCAGCACCTTGAAATGCTGCCTGATAGAATTGGTTCTGATAACTTTTAGAAATAACAATGATATTCTTATTTCCTGTACTCTCTGCTGCTTCTGTTACTGCCTCTGTTCCCTCTTTTGTGTCTGCCTGTGCTGGTTCCTGTGCAGCAGATGTTTCTGTTGTGCTGGTTTTCTTACTTTCTCCGCAAGCAACCAACATAGATGCCGTCATTGCAATACATAAAATGACCCCTAATACTTTTCTTTTCATACTTTCATTTCCTCCTTCATTCATTTATGAAACTATATATTACGCCGTTTTTGCGCGTTTCATACGAATCACATCAATCAATACTGCCAATAATACAACAACCCCGATCAAAACCTGCTGCCACTGTACCGGAAGCCCCATGGATAAGAGCCCAGTCTTCAAAACACTGATCACATAAACCCCGATAATCGTGCCTGATAAGGAACCGATACCGCCTGATAAAGATGTTCCTCCAATGACACATGCTGCAATAGCATACATCTCCTGACCGTTACCTGTCTGTGGTGTGATGGTGCTGAATGTTGCTGCATAGATAATAGCAGCTAACCCACAGAAAAATCCATTTACAATATAAATTAGTATTTTCCAGTTATTGGATTTAATACCAGATAATTCTACAGCTTCCTCATTACTGCCAATTGCATATGTATATCTGCCAAGTACCGTTTTATTCAAGATTACCCACGCTACTGCAAAGAACAAAATGAGCCATACAATTCCCATTGGAAATCCATGATTCTTGTAGACTACCTGCTTAAACCATCCATCTTCTGAAGTTAAACTCGGATAAGTCTGTGTCTGCACTTTTGCAATAACCGAACAGTAGCCTAGTGATATGAATTGTGTACCCAATGTGGCGATAAATGGAGGGAGGCCCAATTTACCGACCAGAAATCCATTGAATACCCCGAAAAGAATTGCTGATAACATAACAATCATCAAGGATATCACGATAGGGCATCCCCAGACATTATAGGCAACACCGCCAATTAATGCGGAACCTACCATAACTGTTCCTGATGAAAGATCAATTCCGCCTGTAATTACTACAAATGTAGTCCCCAATGCCAGAAATCCTATATAATAAGACGAATCCAAAATACTCACAAAAGTATCTGTCGTTAAAAAATGTTTTCCAAATATTCCAAAAAAAATATATAGTACGATTAAAGCTCCTACTGCAATCACTCTCTGCAGTCCAGTTCCTGCCATATTTTTTTTCAAATTGCTTACCTTGCTGTTGTTCATTATCTACACCTCGCTTTTATGTTTTGTTGCTAATGTCATGATGTTGGTCTGATTTGCTTCTTCTATACTTAATTCTCCTGTTTTCCTGCCTTCACACATAACTATGATGCGGTCACTCATACGAAGAATTTCTGTCAGGTCTGAAGAAATCATAATGATGGATTTACCTTGTGCAATCAATTCCTCCATTAAATGATATATTTCTGCTCTTGCACCAACATCAATTCCTCTGGTAGGTTCATCAAAAATCAGAATATCGATGTCCCTTAACAACCACTTGGCAATTACGATTTTCTGCTGGTTGCCGCCCGAAAGATTTTTTACTGCCTGCTGTACAGATGGCGTCTTTGTATGTAATTTGTCTATGTATTTCTGCGTTTCCTTTGTACAGGCCCTCCTATTAACAAATCCTGCTGTCGCCAGTTTATGATAAGAAGAAATTACAGTATTGTCCATTACCGACAATCCAAGAACCAGTCCAAAACGTTTACGATCCTCGGACAAATAACCAATACCATGACGGATCGCATCTTTCGAATGACGTATGGTACATCTTTTACCATTTATATAAATCTCTCCGTCATCTATGGAATCTGCACCATAGATCAATCGCATAGTCTCCGTTCTTCCTGCCCCGACCAATCCGGCGAATCCAAGTATTTCCCCTTTTCGCAATTGAAATGATACATCTTTTACTTTAGAAGACTTTAGATTTTTCACATCCAACACTACAGGTGCATCTTTCGCCA
>JAEWWQ010000141.1 GCA_023458855.1 Bacillota bacterium | reverse complement strand
TTATTCTGCAACTTTTGCTTTCTCAGTGATCACTGTCTGAATTCTAGCTATATTTTTCCTAACTTCTTTAATTCTACTTGTGTTATCCAACTGATTTGTTGCATTCTGGAATCTCAAATTGAAAAGTTCTTTTTTAGCATCGACTAAGGCCTCTGCCAAATCTGCAGCTGATTTTGCTTTTAAATCTTCTACATATTGATTAGTTTTCATTTGATGCACCACCTTCCAAATCTGCTTTAGAAATAATTTTACATTTGCATGGAAGCTTATGTGTTGCAAGACGTAATGCTTCTTTTGCGATTTCATCCGATACTCCGGAAATCTCGAACATTACACGTCCTGGTTTAACAACTGCTACCCAATATTCTAAAGTTCCTTTACCGGAACCCATACGGGTTTCTGCTGGTTTCGTAGTTACAGGTTTATCTGGAAAAATCTTAATCCAAACTTTACCACCACGTTTGATATAACGGGTCATAGCAATACGTGCAGCTTCAATCTGGTTAGATTTGATCCAGCAAGGCTCCATAGCGACAATACCGTAAGTACCATAAGAAATTGTATTACCTCTTAAAGCTTTACCGGCCATAGATCCACGGAATTGTTTACGACGTTTTACTCTTTTTGGCATTAACATTATTTATCGCTCCCTTCCTTTGAAACTTTGCTTTCATCATTTGCTTTTGTAGGAAGTATTTCACCTTTGTAGATCCAGACTTTTACTCCAACCTTGCCATACGTTGTATCTGCTTCAGCAAAGCCATAATCAATATCTGCTCTCAGTGTTTGAAGTGGAATAGTTCCTTCGCTGTAGAACTCTGTACGAGCCATATCAGCACCGCCAAGACGTCCCGAAACAGATGTCTTGATACCAAGTGCTCCTGTTTTCATGGTTCTGCCCATTGTGGATTTCATTGCTCTTCTGAATGACACACGGTTTTCAAGCTGTAATGCAATGTTCTCTGCAACTAATTGAGCATCTTTGTCTGGTCTCTTAATTTCTTTAATATCGACCAATACTTTTTTATCGGTCATTTTCTGAAGTTCCTGCTTTGTCACTTCAATTTCAGTTCCGCCCTTACCGATGATAACACCTGGTTTTGCTGTAAAGATGGTAACTTTTACTCTGTCAGATGCTCTTTCGATTTCAATCTTTGAAACACCTGCACTGTATAATTTCTTCTTAAGATATGTCCTAATGTTATAGTCTTCTACTAAAAAGTCAGCAAAATCAGCATCAGCATACCATTTGGAATCCCACTCTTTAATAACGCCGACTCTTAAGCCATGAGGATTAACTTTCTGTCCCATACTTTTCCTCCTTATCTTTCATCAAGCACTACTGTAATATGGCTCATTCTCTTCTCGATTCTATAAGCTCTACCCTGTGCTCTTGGTCTTACTCTTTTCATTGTCGGACCTTGATCAGCGAAACATTCTGCTACATAAAGTTTTTCAACATTCATTCCGTTATTATTCTCCGCATTAGCAATTGCTGATTCAAGTAATTTTTTAATTAAACTAGAAGCATATCTAGGATTGTACTCCAAAATACCCAAAGCTGATTGTACATCCTTGCCTCTAATGGCATCTAAAACAAAACATGCTTTTTGAACTGACACTCTCGCAAACGATAATTTTGCAGATGGTCTGGTATCCTTATTCGCATTTCTTTCTCTTTTGATCTGGGATCTATGTCCTTTTGCCATGGATGAAACCTCCTTTCAAACGGTCTTTATCTTACACCTGATTTTTTTTCGTCTTTTCCATGTCCTCTGTAAGTTCTTGTTGCAACGAACTCACCAAGTTTATGTCCAACCATGTCTTCTGTTACATATACAGGAACGTGTTTTCTACCGTCGTGAACTGCGATTGTATGTCCAACGAATGATGGGAAAATCGTAGAACGACGAGACCAAGTCTTAATAACTTGTTTGCCGCCTGCCGCATTCATAGCATCTACTTTTTTGAGTAAGCTTGCATCTGCGAATGGTCCTTTTTTTAATGATCTAGCCATTGTATTTCCTCCTTATTATCAATATCAATTGATAAGCGTTGTGAGCACTTTTGTGCCAGGCACAACCACTTCCCAATTATTTAATAGCTCTGCCGTCTCTTCTTCTTACAATCAGCTTATTTGACGCTTTTTTCTTCTTACGTGTCTTTAAGCCAAGTGCTGGTTTACCCCAAGGTGTGCTAGGTCCGGAACGTCCGATTGGAGCTCTACCTTCACCACCACCATGTGGATGGTCATTAGGGTTCATAACAGAACCACGAACTGTAGGTCTGATACCCATGTGACGTTTACGGCCAGCTTTACCAATATTGATAAGGCTATGGTCACCATTTCCAACAACACCAATGGATGCTCTGCAAATAATCGGTACCATTCTCATTTCGCCTGACGGCAATCTAAGCGTTGCGTATTTTCCTTCTTTAGCCATTAACTGTGCACTATTTCCTGCTGAACGAACCATCTGTCCGCCTTTTCCCGGATATAATTCAATATTGTGTACTTGCGCACCAACCGGAACCTCTGATAATGGTAAGCAATTGCCTACTCTGACTTCTGCTGCTGGTCCGTTCATTACCTTCATTCCATCTGTTAATCCTTCCGGTGCAAGGATATAAGCTTTTTCTCCATCTACATAACAGATCAATGCGATATTTGCGGTTCTGTTCGGATCGTATTCGATACCAATTACAGTTGCCTCAATACCATCTTTAATTCTCTTAAAATCGATGTTTCTATATTTTCTTCTGCTTCCGCCACCGTGATGTCTTACAGTGATTTTACCCTGATTGTTACGACCAGCATTTTTGCTAAGTGAAGTACAAAGAGACTTTTCCGGAGTCGATTTTGTAATTTCAGCAAAATCAGAACTAGTCATATTTCTTCTGGAAGGTGTATATGGGTTAAATGTCTTAATTCCCATGATTATTTCTCCTTTCAATACAGCCTTGTACGAATACAAGTCCAGTTTATTCTCACGCTTTACTGCGTATATCCGCGATAAGCAAAGTCGGAATAAATAATTTTAAATTTAGATGCTCGCATCTTAAATTTGAAATTGTTTATTTTGACGCGCAACGCGACCGAGAAGCTCTGCTTCGAGGTTCTGTTCAGAAGCTACGCTTCGAGGTTCTGCTTATTGCTCACCGCCATTATTTCACTTCCTATAATCCTGCAAATATCTCGATTTCTTTGCTATCTGCCGTCAATTGAACAATTGCTTTTTTGGTTTTAGCCGTTTTGCCTGTTACAGCGCCACGTCTTTTATTCTTACCATCCATGTTCATTGTGTTAACGCTCTTCACTTTTGTTCCAACAAACATTTTCTCAACAGCTTCTTTGATTTGAGATTTATTTGCTTCTGTGTGAACCAAGAAAGTATATTTCTTCTCACCCATGCCAGCCATACTTTTTTCAGTAATAACTGGTTTGAGGATTACGTCATAGTATTTAATATCTGCCATTATGCGTACACCTCCTCGATATTTTGTGCCGCTGCCTTAGTAAGGATAACTGTTCCAGCTTTCATAACATCATATACATTGATTGTATTTGTTAATGTTGTTTGAACTTTAGGAATATTTCTTGCAGATAAAACAACATTTTTATCATTATCTTTTAAAACAACAAGCGCTTTGTTAACTTTCAGGTTATCTAAAACAGCTTGGAAGTTTTTGGTTTTGATTTCATCAAATTTAAGTTCATCAATAACGATCAGTTTATTTTCCTGCACTCTGCTTGTTAATGCAGATTTAAGAGCGATTCTCTTCTCTTTTCTATTTAATTTGAAAGAGTAATCTCTTGGTGCCGGAGCAAATACGACACCGCCTCCTGTCCATTGCGGAGATCTTGTTGAACCCTGTCTTGCATGACCTGTTCCCTTTTGTCTCCAAGGTTTTCTTCCGCCACCGGATACTTCAGAACGCGTCTTTGCTTTCTGTGTTCCCTGACGATTATTTGCAAGTTGTTGAACGACCGCCATGTGTACCAGATGTTCATTAACTTCAACACCAAATACAGCATCGCTCAAGTCGATTTTTTCAACTTCTTTGCCTTCCATATTATAAACAGATACTTTTGCCATCTGAATGGTCCTCCTTTCATCCTAAATTAAGCTTCTGCCTTCGTGGTTTCTTTGATTGTTACTAAAGCTTTTTTAGGTCCTGGTACTGCACCTTTTACTAAAAGTAAATTCTTTTCTGCGTCCACTCTTACCACTTCAAGATTTTGAACAGTTACTTTCTTGCATCCCATATGTCCTGGCATTCCTTTTCCTTTGAATACCTTACTTGGGGAAGAACAAGCACCGTTAGAACCTTGGTGACGGTGGAACTTGGAACCATGAGCCATAGGTCCTCTGGATTGTCCAAGTCTTTTAATTGCGCCCTGGAATCCTTTACCTTTAGAAATAGCAGATGCATCAATTTTATCTCCAGCTGCAAAAATGTCAGCCTTGATTTCTTGTGCTAATGCATATTCTGAAGCATTTTCAAACTTGAATTCTCTCACATATCTTTTTGAAGTAACACCTGCTTTTGCAAAATGTCCTTTCAGAGCTTTGTTAACACCATGTCTGTGGATTACTTCTTTTTTACCAGCAGCATCTTTGTTAACGATTTTTTCTTTTTTGTCTGTGAAGCCAACCTGAATTGCTTCGTAACCGTCATTTTCAATAGTTTTTACCTGTGTTACAACGCACGGTCCTGCCTGAAGTACGGTTACTGGAATTAACGAACCGTCTTCATTGAAGATTTGAGTCATTCCGACTTTGGTAGCTAAAATTGCTTTCTTCATTACTTTGCCTCCTGTTTGTTCTACAGCGGATCCTGACGGATCATACTAGTAGGGGTCTTATTTGTTTTTCATTTTGATGTCAATGTATACACCGGCTGGCATTTCTAATCTCTGCAATGCATCAACAGTCTTCGGTGTAGGCATTATAATATCGATCAGTCTTTTGTGTGTTCTTTGTTCGAACTGTTCTCTGGAATCTTTGTACTTGTGAACCGCTCTCAAAATTGTAACTACTTCTTTTTTTGTCGGAAGTGGTACCGGTCCGCTTACTTGTGATCCGTTCTTCTTAACTGTTTCGATAATTTTTTTGGCAGATGCATCAACTAATTGATGATCATAAGCTTTTAGTGTAATTCTCATTACTTGACTTGCCATAAAAAAAGTCGCCTCCTTTTCGCACTTTATTAGTAAGTACGACAAGCGGTGACTGTACACTCTCCCGTGTGTGTCGTAAAGCAAATGCATTCACAAACATTGTTCACACGTCGTTTCTGCTTTATCAAGCAGACATTTTCTCTCTGTACAGTGACTTGTCGCCAGTTTCCTTGAGCCAATCTTCATTGACTCTTGACATTCGCTCCGCGGAAAACCTACTATATCCTAGTAGCAACCTCTCGCTTCATCGCTATCATGCCACAGCAATAATTAGTATACATTAGAAAAAGAGGTTTTTCAACCCCTTTTTTTAAAAATTTTCGAAATTTTTGTTTTTATTTTTAAACAATTGCACTGTCAACCGATTCGAATTCTTTTACGATTTCTTCACTTGGTGCCTTTGTCAAAAGGCTGGTCACCACAATAAATACACAGGATACAATAAACGATGGTAACAATTCATAAATATTCCATGCACCACCCATTGGTCTGACTGCAAATTTCCATATAAAAATCATAATACCACCGCTTACCATACCTGCCAGTGCTCCCTGTATATTTGTCCGTTTCCAGAATAAGGAAAATAGCATGACCGGTCCAAATGCTGCTCCGAATCCTGCCCAGGCAAAAGATACGATCGCAAACACTGAGCTTGTCGGATCTTTTGCAATAAACATAGCAATTGCCGAAATAACCAATACTGTAATTCGTGCTATCACCATAGATGATTTATCACTCATTTTTTCGAAAAATACTTCTTTAATAATATTCTGTGATACACTCGATGAGGCTGCCAGTAATTGCGAGTCAGCTGTTGACATGGTAGCCGCTAAAATACCTGCAAGAATAACGCCGGCAATAAGTGCTGCCACAATGCCATATTTACTTAATGCAGACGAAATGGCAATAAAGATTGTTTCAGAGTCTTCCAAAGTTGGAATTACTCCCGCCTTTGACATTGCATTCCCAACCACACCGATGAAAACAGCTACTGACATTGCAATTACTACCCATACTGTAGCGATTCTCCTTGATAATTTTAATTTATTTTCATCTTCAATTGCCATAAATCGTAATAATATATGCGGCATCCCAAAGTATCCAAGTCCCCACGCCAGAGTCGAAACAATCGTAATGATTCCATAAGGTGCAGCTGAATTACTAACTGCATCATGCATGGCGGTCAATGTCAGATATCCCGAAAGTGATTCTGCATTAGCCATAACTGCTCCCATGCCTCCTGCTGAAACAGAACCAAATATTAGAACTGTAAAAATTGCCATTGTCATGATAATACTTTGTAAAAAGTCAGACGTGCTCGCGGCCATAAATCCACCTAACGTTGTATAGGCAACAATAACACCACCGCTGATAATCATCGCGGCCAGATAATTCATTCCAAAAAGGCTGGCAAATAATTTCCCGCACGCTGCAAATCCAGATGCTGTATACGGCACAAAAAAGATAATAATTACAACTGCCGATATAACAGATAATATTTTTTTCTCATCTCTGTAGCGGTTAGAGAAAAATACCGGAATTGTAGTAGCATTACCTGCAACCGCTGTATAGCGGCGAAGTCTTTTTGCCACAAAAAGCCAATTTAAATAAGTACCAATTGCCAATCCGATTGCTGTCCATGTTGCATCTGCAATACCGGAAAGATATGCAACGCCAGGAAGTCCCATCAACAGCCAACTGCTCATATCAGATGCTTCCGCACTCATAGCTGTTACAAAAGGACCTAATTTCCTTCCGCCCAGATAGAAATCATCCGTATTTTCATTTTTTCGTGCATAATTAATACCAATTCCTATTACGATCAATAAATATGCAATAATGGATATGGATATGCAGATATTTGAACTACTCATAATTCATTCCTCTTTCTTTTCTAAAATATGTATAAAAATTTTTATAACATATAATAAATTAGAACGCAATACAGAATGAATACTAGACTATGGTTTATACGTCTTCTTATACTTTTTCCCAAAATCATCTCTATTACGGTGTTTCTAATATGAACTTTTTATTGTATCCGTAAGATAATTATTTTATACTTTTCTAATTCTGCTCAAAAAAAACGGCATATACTTCTTCGAATATTCGCTTAATGAATACTCGCCGTTGCTCAGACACCAATCATACATTATTCCCCGTTCGCAAAGCGCATAGTATTTCACAATCTCATTTGCAGACAGTTCTTCTGTCAGTTCCCCTTTTTGCTTACCTTCAACCGCTATCTTGCGCAGAAGCTTATAATATACCCTGTTATGATCCAGTAAATGTTTTTCTCCTTTTGTAGTCAGCTGAGTAGAAAAAAGTCTGCATAGTAATTCAAAATCTACGGTATTTTCTATCATCTGAAAAAGTTCATGATTCAGGTACAACAATATTTCATAACTGTCTCCCTTCTCCAGAAGATGCTCACTTATCTCTTCATATTTTTCATCAAACATATAGGACAACGAGCTCAGCAATGCATCCTTCCCTTCAAAATAATGATAAAAAGAACCTTTCGAGGTCCCTGACTCCGCTATGATTTCTTCTATTGTGGTATCCTCATACCCCTGATCATAGAAAAGTTTCCAAGCCGCTGTTACAATCTTACTTTTTGTTTTTTTTGATGTTTTTTTTGCCATATTTCTTCCTTTTAGGTAAACTATTTGTTATAGTTTTTATCATACCATATAACACTTTTCACTTCAATTATGATATAATGAGCGCAAGTTCGTCAGGTGCGAAGCATTTGACGAACGGCGAATGATATATATTATGAATATTTAAAGGAGCATTTTTATGTGGATTGCAGATCATTGGAAAGATTACGAAGTATTGGATACATCAACAGGAGAAAAGTTGGAGCGTTGGGGCAGCTATATTTTAGTTCGCCCGGACCCACAGGTGATCTGGACTACACCGCATCTGCATAAAGATTGGAAAAATAAGAATGGACACTATCACCGAAGCAGTAACGGCGGCGGAGAATGGGAATTTATAAATCTGCCAAAAGAATGGCAGATTCATTATCGTGAATTAACATTTAATCTGAAACCTTTTAGCTTTAAGCATACGGGAATCTTTCCTGAACAGGCTACCAACTGGGATTGGTTTTCACAAATCATTCAGAACTCTGGCCGTCCGCTAAAAGTACTGAATCTCTTTGCTTATACCGGTGGTGCTACATTGTCTGCTGCAAAAGCAGGTGCCAGCGTGACTCATGTAGAT
>JAEWWQ010000140.1 GCA_023458855.1 Bacillota bacterium | reverse complement strand
GTTACTACAAAATTGATACACAACATAGTTCATTCGCAACACGCTTCCGCTTGGATTCAGCACGCGAAGGCAAGTTTTAGATAGGCTTTTGACGCCCTAATCCTTATATGAAATTGTGTTAAAAAAGGGGAAAACATGATATGAAGGGACATAAACATGTATATTCAATTGATTTTTATGCATATCATTCTCCAATGAGAGAATGGAATGCAATGTTAAAAGTCTGGTCTGCGATTTTATTTATTTTTCTGTGTATTATTTTAGATAATAGATACGCATCCGTTTTTTTGATGTTCAGTATGAGTTATATGGTTATTCAGAAAGGAAAAGTGCATATTCATGAGTATTTTTCCTTATTGACAATACCCTTGTTTTTTATTCTGACAGGTAGTATCGCAATTGCGGTAGAAGTCGGAACAAAGCCAATTGGGGCATATCAGTTATCTATCGGACAACTTTATTTTTGTGTAACAGCACAGAGCGCGCTGAAGATGCTTCATATAATGTTAAATGCATTTGCATCGGTCAGTGCATTGTATATGATGACACTGTCAACCCCTATGGGTGAAGTGATTACTGTATTAAGGAAGACTCATATGCCGCAATTAATTACGGAATTGATGCATATGATTTATCGGTTCATTTTTATATTGCTGGATACACAATGCCGTATTTACAATGCAGCAGAATCCAGACTTGGTTATTGTGATTTTCGGACATCCTGCCATACATTTGGTTATTCCATGGGAAATCTGCTGGTATTATCCCTGCAGAAATCACGTCATTATGTGAATGCCATGGAATCCCGCTGTTATGATGGCGTACTTGGCTTTATGGAAGAAGAAAAAAAGATAAAAAAGATACAAATATTTGAAATGCTTGTAATTGCTCTGCTCATGATAGGAATTGCACATGTTTCGGAAGGAATGATATGAACACTATTTTAGAGATAAAAAATCTTTCTTTTTCTTATGAGGAGGAAAGAAAGATATTGAGTCACATTAATATCAAAATTCAGGAAGGAGAGAAAATTGCAGTCATTGGTGCGAATGGTGCCGGCAAATCCACGTTATTCCTGAATATGAATGGTGTGTTACAGCCGGATGAGGGGGAGATCCGATACTTCGGAATACCGATTACCAAAAAGAACGTATCAGATCTTCGAAAAAACGTAGGAATTGTATTTCAGGATGCAGATAATCAGATTATCGCATCCACGGTAATGCAGGAGGTATCTTTTGGACCGATGAATCTGAAGTTATCCAGAGAAGAAGTGAAAGAACGTGTGCAACAGGCGTTATCATTTATGAATTTAACGGAACAGGCAGACAGACCTCCACATTACTTAAGCGGCGGAGAAAAAAAGAGAGTGAGCATTGCAGATATCATTGCAATGAAGTCTGAGGTCATTATTTTTGATGAACCGACAGCTTCACTGGATCCGGTTAACCAGCAGGTACTGGAAGAAGTGTTACAGCAATTGGAAGCAGAGAATAAGACAATCTTAATAGCGACGCATGATGTTGACTTTGTATTTCGTTGGGCAGACAGGATTCTTGTACTTGGAGAAAATGGTATACTGGCTGACGATACGTCCATTGCCATATTCAAGAATACAGCTCTTTTGGATAAAGCCCATTTACGAAAACCAATATTACTAGAGGTCTATGAGATATTAACAGAACAGGAAGTGTTGGAGAATGAGAAAACGTATCCCACTACAATAGATGAATTGCGTCAACTTTTTAAATAGTATACAGTCAGTGAAAAGTGCACGTTTCATTGTAGTATAAATAAGAAGGCTGATAAGCAGCCAGGAGGGAAAAGAAATGTCAAAGAAACAAAGAAACATAGTTTTATTTACAGCAGTGTTCGCATTAGTATCTGCAGTTACACCAGCGGCAAATGCAATGCATATTATGGAAGGATATCTGCCACCGAAATATTGTATTGCATGGGGAATATTGTGTGTACCATTTCTGATCAGCGGATTTTTTAAGATACAGAATAAAGTAAATGAAGAACGTAAGTCGATTACTTTATTGGCAATGGCAGGAGCCTTTATTTTTGTAATATCTTCTCTTAAGATACCATCCGTAACAGGAAGCTGTTCCCATATGACAGGGACAGGACTTGGTGCGTTGCTATTTGGACCGTCACCTGTTGCAATCTTAGGGATTATCGTATTACTATTTCAGGCGATTTTGTTAGCACATGGAGGACTTACTACACTTGGAGCCAATACATTTTCCATGGCAATTGCAGGACCATTCCTGTCATTTGGAATCTACTGGTTATGTAAAAAATGCAACGTAAATAAGAGATTCAGTATATTCTTAGCGGCATGCCTTGGTGATCTCTTTACCTATTGTGTGACAAGTATTGAGTTAGCACTTGCATATCCATCCGCAGAGGGCGGTGTGGCAGCTTCCGCAGTGAAGTTTTTAAGCGTATTTGCGCCAACTCAATTACCGCTTGCTGTCATTGAAGGAATTCTTACTGTTATTATTATGATTGCACTCGAGACTTATGCAATGCCGGAACTTACAGCAGTCGGATTTGTAAAGGAGGGAAAATAGAATGAGTAAGAATGCAAAGACAGTTGTGATACTATTCATGCTTGTGATAATAATTGCATTTGTTCCTTTATTTACCCTAAAAGGTGCAGAATTCGGCGGCTCTGACGATGCAGGAAGTAAGATGGTGGAGGAAATAAGGGGAACCGCCTACGAACCATGGTTTACACCTGTATTAGAGACCTGGATTGACGGAGAATTACCGGGTGAAATCGAAAGTCTGCTATTCTGCCTGCAGACAGGAATCGGCGTTGGAATCATGGCATTTTTCATGGGCAGACTGGTAGAACGCAAAAAGTGTGAGAAGAACCACATCTAAGAATTTCTTCTCTTAGTTTATTTGTAGTGGCAGGCTGGCAGCTTACCACTATTTTTATGCAACTTATCATAGTGTAGATGCAGATTACCTGCTATGGCTTTACTTTTCCATATAGATTGGATATATTATAGAAAAGATTGTATAAATCTGAAATAAAGGAGAGCGGATTAAGATGAATACTTTCAAATGTAATTCCAATACCCTTAAGATGATTGCATTTATTGCAATGACAATTGATCACCTGACGTGGGTAATTTTACCTGGATATCATAGGGAACCGGGGATTGTTCTTCTACATATGATAGGAAGAATCACGGCACCTACCATGTGCTATTTTGTTGCAGAGGGCTATTATCATACGCGGAATCTGAAAAAATATATTGGGAGATTATTTATTTTTGCAGTGATTTCTCATTTTGCCTATAATTTTGCATTTGGGATTCCTTTTATTCCGTTCCAGACATCGATCTTTAATCAAACGGGTATTATATGGGCATTGGCATGGGGACTTATTGCATTGACCATAATGAGAAGTGAGGATCCCAGATGGAGACCATGGATGCGGACAATAGCAATATACTTCTGCTGTATTGTTTCTTTCTGTGCTGATTGGAGCTCTATTGCAGTTCTGCTCGTGCTGCATATGGGAATGAACAGAGGCAATTTTAAGAAGCAGATGACAGCTATGCTGATGTGTGTTGCCATGTATTCACTGGTGTATATGATATTTATCAATCCTCTTTATGGAATTTTGCAGATGAGTGTAGTACTTGCGATACCATTTTTACATAGCTACAATGGGGAACGCGGAAAATGGAAGGGCATGAAATGGTTTTTCTACCTATACTATCCGGCACATTTGTTTCTATGCGGATTGATCAGGATTCTACTTCATGGATGGGGCGGAGTCATGATTGGAGGTATCTGATGCTCTGAAAAACGAGATAAGAAAACACTATTATGTTAGAAAAAGTGTAATAAGAATACATTTTTATTGACATATAATTGATTTTGAAATAAACTTAAGAAGTAGCAAATATAAGATTTTGAAATGAGGGAATCTAGTTGAAAC